>CAZFUY010000073.1:8280-16359 GCA_964522445.1 uncultured Thiotrichaceae bacterium
TGCCCAAGTGAGCCTCGAATAAAGGGCAGTAATATTGACTCTGATCTGGACAGGAGAAAAGGTAATAAGCCAAAATTAAGTCTTTTGCCGCTATATATGCCCAGTCGTAGATTAATAAAGCAGCAACCGATTGAAGCGTGAGCCTGCATATAATCTTCAACAGCCATCATACAGTTCATCATGGAATGGTAACGGTGTGGTTTTCCTCTGGCATTTGCATCATTGCGTTGATCTGGATTAGCGACTGCAATACTGCTCAGGTTAACAAAACGGGGAATACGCCATTCAATAGCGTGTTTAACCAGATTAATAGTGGGTTCAAGGTAGAGTTTTTCAGATTCTTCTGGTTTATGAACAAAGCTTGTCCAGCCGGCGGTGTGACAAATAATATCTATGCCTACAGCCAGGCGATCTATGTAATTGGCATCACGTAAATCACCGACACGTACTTCGCCTTTGTAGTCCGGCAGTAGTTTTTCAGGGTCTCGGCAGGCAGCAACAATTTCGATATCAGCATGTTCAATTGCCATAAGCGTTTCAAGAACATGGCTGCCAACAAAGCCGGTAGCACCTGTGATCAATATTTTAGCGATTATTATTGCTTCCTATAGAAATAAATCAATACAGCTGTATGAGTTACTATTAGAATATAGCGCTTTAATATTATAAAGTGCAGGCATTTTGGATTCTCCGCTTACTATTACTCAGGCATTTCTTATCGGGCTGGTCAGTACATTACATTGTCTGGGCATGTGTGGAGGCATTATGGGGGCGCTTAGCCTTAGCCTGTCCGCTGATATACGCCAGAAAAAATTTACTCAATTTCAGTTTGTTGCCATTTTCAATATAGGTCGAATTATTAGTTATGTGGCTGCAGGGCTGGTTGCAGGGGCTTTTGGTGTTGAAATACTCAAGGCTCTGGGGCTGGAAAATGCGCATGGCGTGTTGCGTATTCTCGGCGTTACTTTTATGGTTGCCATAGGTTTTTACCTTGCTGGCTGGTTTCCACAGATGGCACGGGTAGAGAAAATTGGTCAGCCTGTCTGGAATTTAATTGAACCCATTGCCAGAAAACTGATGCCAATCAATTCATTATCACGTGCATTAGTATACGGTATGGCCTGGGGGTGGTTGCCCTGCGGGCTGGTTTATGTTGTTTTACTTATGACAGTAACAGCCGGCTCAGCGGTTCAGGGCGCATCTATGATGCTCGCATTTGGGCTTGGCACACTTCCAACCATGCTATCGGCAGGTATAATGGCAAGCTGGATTCGACGCTTTACCCAGTCTGCAACTACACGTCAGGTTATGGGGTTGCTAATTGTTGCTATGGCACTGGCAACACTGTTTATTGGAACTGGTGATGGCCAACATCATCACCATCATTAATAAAATGTAACTATTCAGGTTTTTGGATATGAATGCTTTTAAAAATCTTATTGGTCAATCTGCTGAAATTCAGGCGGTCATTCGTTCTGCACAAATTGTTGCTGCCACCGATGTTACAGTGCTAATTGAAGGTGATACAGGTACTGGCAAAGAGCTAATGGCAAAAGCGATTCATATGTGCAGTAATCGTGTAGATAAGAAATTCATTACACTTAATTGTGCGGCCTTACCTGAAGCATTGGCTGAATCAGAATTATTTGGTCATAAAAAAGGTGCATTTACAGGTGCTATCACTGACCAGCCCGGTTATGCAAAACAGGCTGAAGGCGGCACACTATTTCTTGATGAAATCAGTGAACTGTCTTTATCTGTTCAGGCAAAGCTTTTGCGTTTTATTGAATACGGTGAGTGTCAGAGGGTGGGGGATTCAAATCCTCAACGTGTAGATGTGCGGTTAATTGCCGCATCAAATTGTGATTTAAGAAAGCATGTTAAAGATGGCCTTTTTCGTGAAGACTTATATTACCGATTAAAAGTTGTTCCTTTAGAGCTGCCTACTTTGCAGCAACGCAGTAAAGATATTTGTATTTTGGCAGAATATTTTATTAATGACTTTTCCAGTCAGCATAAATTGCCAAAACCTGAATTAACCAAAGCAGCAATAAAGCAGATAGAATCCTATAGCTGGCCCGGTAATGTGCGAGAGTTGCGCAATATGTGCGAACGTCTTGTTGTTTTGTTACCCGGGCAGAAAATTACAGAGAAAAACCTGCCGCTGGAAACACAGGTTAAAGCAAAAGAAAGCAAAGGCTTTGTATTGCCAAGTGAAGGTATTGATCTGGAATATCTTGAAAATGATCTTATGCGTCAGGCATTAGATGCCACCAAAGGCAATAAAAGTCGTGCTGCGAGATTATTGGGTATTAGTCGAGATGCGTTTTTATATCGCCTGAAAACTCGGCCTATTTAAAATAGTTGTAAGTTGTCGTTATAAAAAGACATGTCATCCTGAGTAATAGTCGAAGGGATTTGAACTTTATGGCATCAGAGATCTTTGCGACTAAATTGCCATTTTCCATTCTAAATTTATAGCTAATTGAGTTTTTAGTTATCCCTTAAAATTTTATCAAACAGACAGAACAGCTAATAGTGTGACTAATTATAGGCTTTTCGAATAAACTGCTACACATTAATTACTTGTCATCATACAATTTGCTGCTATAAATACATCGATATAAATAGTCTAACAAGGCATAAGATGACCCCCTACGTAATCGATAATAAAAAACGCCAGGAATACTTTTTATTTCTTCTTCTTTTTACTGTTATTAGTTTTCTACTGGGCTATTTTTTTGGTTATCAAAATGGCCAGTCTACAGCAAAAGACACCATCGTAGCTGAGCAGCCTGTTCCTGCTAACATAGTAAAAATGCAAATAATTAAAACGCCGGATACTAAAGAAAATAGCAAAAAAGAACTTCAGAAAGATAAAAAACAGAAGCCTGCTAAATCGACGGATAAAAAAGTTAAGTCAGATAAAAGAAATAATAAGAAGAAGGTAAAAAAAGAAAAAGCAAAGCCAAAGGAAAAATCTAAGCCTAAGCCAAAAACTGCAAAATTAGAAAAGTCCAAAAAGGCAATAAAAAAGACTGTTAAGGCAGAGCCTAAAGCTAAACGGATTATTAAAAATAAACAGATTGTAGAAAAATCTAAAAAAACTGATGTTAAGAAAATAGCAGCAGCCGTAACAAATGAGCAGGCCACACAGTTAAAGCAGCCGCTAATCAATAGCAATGTTCAGGGCAAAGATACTTTAAAGATGGATAAGCCGCTAATAGTAAGTGAAAACTCAAATAAAAAAACTGAGCAAACAGCAGGTTCTGATAATAAGCCTGTTAAAGAAAAGACAGCAGGTTATTCAGTTCAGGCGGGTATGTTCGCTAAGGCGGAGAATGCAGGAAAATATGCCGATAAGTTAAAAGACAGTGGTTTTGATGCTTTTGTTGTTGATTTTATTTCTACCAGTGGCAAGCAAAAATACAATGTGCGTTTTGGGCAGTTTTCACAGCGTAAAGATGCTTACAATAAAATGTTAGAATATAAACAGTTATTTACTACGCCTGCTTACATCGTAATTAACAAGTGATCCCCGTTAGTGATACTGGCATCTCAAATAAAATTATTAACCATTGACCTGGATGACACGCTCTGGCCCTGCATGCCAACCATAATGCATGCAGAACGCACCAGTTATGCCTGGTTGCAACAACATCTTCCTGAAATTACCCATGCTTATACTCTTGATGATTTACGTGATAAACGTAAACAGCTTATGTTGCAGCAGCCAGAATTAATGAATGATTTATCTGAAGCACGGCGTGCTCACTTTCGTCAGCTATCAGATGAAATGGGCTATGATCAGCAATGGATTGAAGAAGGTTTTAAAGTTTTTCATAATGCCCGACAACAGGTTACGTTTTATGAAGATATCTTGCCCGCACTTAAAAAATTAAAACAAAAATTTATGCTGGTTGCCTTAACCAATGGAAATGCAGTAATTGACAGAGTAGGTTTAGGCGATTACTTTGAGCTGCAAATCAGTGCTGCTGATGTATCTGCTGCAAAACCTGATCCAGCCATGTTTATTGAAGCTATGAATAAAATGGCTATTGCTGCGGATCAAACGCTGCATATAGGCGATCATGCAAATCATGATATCTATGGTGCGCGAAATGCGGGTATAGGTTCAGTCTGGGTGAATCGGCATAAACAAATATGGGCAGAAAAGACTTTTTCAGCCGATTATGAGGTTAATGATTTGTTTGGGGTAGTTGAATTATTAGGTCTTTGAGACAAAGCTCCATTAGCCTGTAAATAGGCTGATAAAGACCTTTCTGTCTGCGTCAGATCATTTATTCTATAAAAACTCTGGCATCTCTATGTCTCTATGTCTCTGTGGCGAGAGATTTCCATATTTTTCCTATATAATGCCTGTCCTTATAATTATTTAAACACGTTAAAGATTCATGAAGTACAAGACTGACGACATACATATTTCAGGCATGCAGGAAGTAATTCCACCAGAGGAATTGCATCGTGAATATCCGCTGACTGATCAGGCGTCTGACACGGTGTATCACACCCGCCAGGCAATTCATGAAATTTTAACGGGCAAAGATGATCGTTTACTGGTTATTGCCGGTCCCTGTTCAATACATGATCCCAAAGCAGCACGAGAATATGCAGAGCGTCTTAAAGCATTAAAAGATGAAATGGCAGATGATTTGTGTATTGTTATGCGAGTCTATTTTGAGAAGCCACGTACAACTGTTGGCTGGAAAGGGTTAATTAATGATCCCCATCTGGATGATAGTTTTAATATTAATCATGGCTTAAGACAGGCACGCAGTTTATTGCTGGATATTGCAGAAATGGGTGTGCCAGCAGGTACAGAATTTCTGGATTTAATTAGCCCACAATATATTGCTGACCTGGTAAGTTGGGGTGCTATAGGCGCACGTACCACAGAAAGTCAGGGGCATCGTGAACTGGCTTCCGGTTTGTCATGTCCGGTTGGTTTTAAAAATGGTACAAACGGTGGTTTAAGAATAGCCACTGACGCGATTCAGGCTGCATCACGTCCGCATGTATTTATGTCACTGACCAAACAGGGGCACTCTGCTATTTTTTCTACTACGGGCAATAAAGACTGCCATATTATTTTGCGTGGCGGAAAACAGCCTAACTATGATGCAGAGAGTGTAAATAAAGCGGCACAGCAGCTTGAGAAAGCCAACCTGAATAACAAAATTATGATTGATTGCTCTCATGCAAATAGCGGCAAAGACCATACAAAGCAGGCGGATGTCTGTCGTGATATTGCAGGCCAGATTAGCAATGGCGATTCACGAATTTTTGGCATTATGCTGGAAAGCCATCTGGTCGCTGGTCGTCAGAATATTGTTGAAGGCGAAGATTTAATATATGGCCAAAGCATTACCGATGCCTGTATCGACTGGAGTGAAACAGAAGTCTTGATAAAAGAAATGGCAGAAGCAGTAAAAGCCAGAAGAAAAAATCAATGACAGCTGATGTAGGAGCGGCTTTAGCCGCGATATCTGCTTAAACCTGAAAAATCAGTATGTATAAAATACTGCGCTAGTGTTTTTTATAATTTCTTTCTATGTACTGGTCCAGCAATTGCTGAAACTCCTCAGCAATATAATCTCCCTTTAAAGTAACCGTTTTCTCACCATCTTCATAAACAGGTGCAACGGGTGTTTCACCCGTGCCGGGTAAGCTAATGCCAATATTGGCGTGTTTACTTTCACCTGGGCCATTTACCACACAGCCCATAACAGCTACCGACATATTTTCAACGCCCTGATATCTCTGTTCCCATTCGGGCATTTTTTCGCGCAGATAGTTTTGAACTTTTTCTGCCAGTTTCTGAAAATAAGTACTGCTGGTGCGACCACAGCCAGGACATGCAGTTACCAGAGGAACAAAGGCACGAAGCCCCATTGTCTGTAAAATTTCCTGAGCAACAATGACTTCTTTTGTGCGAGCTGCACCGGGGTCAGGTGTCAGTGAAATACGAATGGTGTCGCCAATGCCTTCGTGTAATAGAATGGAAAGTGCGGCGGTAGAGGCAACAATGCCTTTTGATCCCATGCCCGCTTCAGTTAAACCTAGGTGTAATGCGTAATCACAACGTTTTGCCATTTCACGATAAACAATAACCAGATCCTGTACGTCTGACATTTTGCAGGAGAGAATAATTTTATCTTTAGCAAGGCCAATATTTTCGGCCTGGATAGCACTATCGATAGCTGAGCGAATGACTGTTTCAAACATTATATTTTTGGGGTCTTCAGGGTTAGCCTGTCTGGCATTTTCATCCATTAATTTTGCCAGTAATTCCTGATCCATACTGCCCCAGTTAACACCAATGCGTACAGGTTTGTTATATTTAATGGCTAATTCGATCATGGTGGCAAATTGCTCATCACGTTTTTTGCCACGTCCTACATTGCCAGGGTTAATGCGATATTTATCCAGTGCCTGAGCACACTCAGGAAATTGGGTGAGTAACTTGTGACCATTAAAATGAAAGTCGCCTACAACAGGTACGTTAATTCCCATATGTAGCAGACGTTTTTTAATGCCTGCTACATTGGCTGCTGCTTCTGCTGTGTTTACGGTGATGCGAACCATTTCAGAGCCAGTGGCTGCCAGTTCTGCAATTTGTTCAGCTGTGGCAATTTCGTCAGCCGTATCTGTATTGGTCATGGATTGCACAATAACAGGGGCATTGCCGCCAACAATAATATTGCCCACTTTTACCGCTACTGATTTACGTCTGGATTTAAAAGGAAATGGAAAGCTCATTTATATGCTTCGATGCTATTGAAATAGGCGCTTATAATAGCACTATATGTTAAATTTCATAAATCACATGCACTACTTTTATAACATGAGCAGGGTTATCACTTGTTTAAATTAGGTTTAATTATCAATCCATTAGCAGGCATTGGAGGCAGTGTCGCCCTTAAAGGTTCTGATGGTGAAGCAACTGTAAAAGCTGCCCAGAAGTTAGGTGCTATACCTCATGCACAGGATAGAACCCGGTCTGCTCTTGAGTATATTTTGCCATTTAAAGAACAAATTATTATTTACACAGCAGCCAATGATATGGGGGAAACCCTGTGCCGTGATATGGGGTTCTCTGTAGAGGTTATTGCAGATAATAAAAAAGATAAAACCACAGCAGAAGATACTGAAATAACGGTACAGAATTTTATAGAGAAAGATATAGATTTATTAATGTTTGCGGGTGGGGATGGTACAGCCTGTAATGTTTATCATGCGCTTGATGTTCAGCATAATGCATTCTCAATACCTGTGATTGGTATTCCCGCAGGCTGTAAAATTCATTCAGCTGTTTATGCGGTTACACCAAAACATGCCGGTGAGTTAATGGCATTGATTATTCGAGGGCGACCACTGGCTGTACATGAGGTTCAGGTTGTTGATATTGATGAAGAGGCTTTTCGGAATGATATTGTTAAAGCAAAACTTTATGGACACCTAAATGCACCCGCTGAAAATCAGTATATGCAAAATATGAAAGAAGGTGGTGTTGAGCATAAAGAATTAATTTTGCATGATATAGCAACGTATATTATTGAAATAATGCAGCCTGATACGTTGTACTTTATAGGCTCGGGAACTACGCCTAAAGCTGTATTAGATGAACTAGGTTTAGATGCAACCCTGCTCGGTATAGATGTTGTAAAAAATCAGCGATTACTGGAAAAAGATGTCAATGAGCAACAGCTATTGTCATTACTGGAGAGCAATAAATCCGTTAAAATTATTATGACTATAATTGGTGGGCAGGGTCATTTGTTTGGTCGTGGCAATCAGCAGTTCAGTCCGGCAGTTATTAAACGTATAGGCAAAGAAAATATTGTGGTTATTACTACCCCTGATAAATTACATGCGTTACAGGGAAAGCCTGTACGAGTTGATACAGGTGATGATGAATTAAATGAATATTTGTGTGGAATGATTCAGGTAATAACAGGTTATGATGAATATACATATTATCGAGTTGAGTAAATAATAAAAAACTCTTAAATTATGAAACATTTTTTTTATGTCATCCCGAGCGCAGTCGAGGGATCT
>CAZFUY010000074.1:0-15338 GCA_964522445.1 uncultured Thiotrichaceae bacterium
TAACCGGCTTGCTCGATAATGCCAGTTTTGAAGGGCAGGGAGCTATCTATCTACAAGCTCAGCTTGATAGCCAGTCTGCTGCACTATCACATGCCGAACCCCTGACAATCAGTTTAAATGAAAAAAATATTCTCGAAGCAGACTGGAGTAGTCTGCTGCCCATGTTGCAGAATAATGAGCTGAGTATTGCTCAACGCAGCCAGCGTTTTCATAGTATCCTTGCTGCCACCCTGTTACAGAAAACAATCCTGTTACGTGAATATCATGGTGATTTTCATATTGGCCTTAGTGGCGGTGTTTTTCAGAATAAACATCTGACAGAATACATAATTAAAATCATGCAACAACAGGGTTTTGTGGTTCATTTAAATAAACGACTGCCCTGCAGTGATGCAGGTTTAAGTGCTGGGCAAATTATGGAAGTTGCTGCCAGACTGGCCAGAACAGATTAATAATAATCCAATAACAGGCATACAAAATGGAACACACTCATATCAGTCTCGCACATGGCAATGGTGGACGTTATATGCGAGAACTGATCGAAAATATTTTTGCCCACCATCTGAATAATCCATTGCTGGATATAAACAGTGATGCAGCCCGTTTGCCTCAGCCTGAGGGTGAACTGATGATGACCACCGATGGCTTTATTGTGCAACCACTGGAATTCCCGGGTGGAAATATTGGTTCACTGGCGGTACACGGAACGGTTAATGATTTAGCCGTGGCCGGTGCTGTTCCCTGTTATCTCACCCTGAATGCCTTTATTGAAGAGGGGCTTGAAATTAGCCTGCTTGAACGGATTATTAAGAGTCTGGCTGAGGCTGCAAAACAGGCGGGGGTTCATGTGGTTGCCGGTGATACCAAAGTTGTACCACGTGGTGAAGGCAGTGGGCTCTACCTGGCAACAACCGGCATTGGTTACAAACAATCTGCTGCAGATCTTTCTATCAAACATATTCAGGCTGGTGACTGTATTCTTGTCAGTGGTCCAGTTGGTGATCACGGCACTGCCATTATGCTGGCGCGGGAAGAGTTTGGTATTAGTGGTAATCTGCAATCAGATGCGGCCAGTGTTTACCCGTTAACTCATGCAATTATGGATGTTCCCGGTTTACGCTTTATGCGTGATCCAACCCGAGGAGGGCTGGCAACAGTCATGCATGAAATCCATCAGGCCACTGGTTTTGGTATCCAGCTTGAACAGGACAAAATACCCATTCGTGATCCTGTCAGCGCTGTTTGTGAAATGCTGGGTTTTGATCCCCTCTATCTAGCCTGTGAAGGGAGGGTAGTTGCAGTGATTGAAAAAGACCATGCAGCAACTGCATTACAATGCTGGCAACAACTCCCAGATGGCAAACAGGCTGCCATTATTGGTGAGGTTACTAATCACACAAAAGCACAGGCTCATGTCGTGTTAAAAACCCTGTTAGGCGGAGAGCGTATTCTTGAAGAACTGGAGGGAGAACCCCTGCCTAGAATCTGTTAATAAGAAGTTAAAAATTATTCTAAACAACTAACTTTTTATTTTTTGTGGTAATCTCAGTTTTAATTTAAAGTGCCTGCAATAAAGTGAAATACAGAATTCTACCTATTATACGTATGCCGGTATTCTGTCTAATTAATTGTTATAACTTATGCATGAATACCCGAAATTACCAATAGCCTTGGAATATTTAGAGGCTGCAATTGAAGAAAGAGAAATTCACAAAAGGTATTTCGCTTCAATGAATCTCGCCGGTGTATCGGAGGAACTACTAGGGAAGATAGTTCGTATTCAAGGAAAAACAGACCAACTAACCGAAGCTACAAACACATTAATGAAAATTCGAGAAAATGTTAAGCACTTAATTGACTTAGGGTTTGAAAACCAAAAAGAATTTAAAAAAATAATTGGTAACCCTAAAAATAGTATAAAGCACATGGACAGCTCAAATGATCAAAATGCAAAATTATATTTTGAAGTAGAAGATGAATCCAAATGGTTAATACAAGCTGCAATAAGAAATTTAAATATATTAGAAATAAAACATTCAGTAATAGTTCGTAATTTTGTAAGCGCCTATCCAGAGTCTGAAAACAACTAATGAAAATAGTTATAACAAGTCGTTTCAGTCTGACCCGTAACAGTTTTCGCCTCATGTGGCTTCCGCTTCGCTCCATATTGCCACATAAGTCAAAAACTGCTACGGTCAGCTGAACTCAGCGTTATAAATTTAGGAGATCAGTGTGTCAGAACGAAAACGGATAGCACTCTTAATTGATTGTGACAATGTTAGTCATAAGTCTATAGAAGGGGTCTTAGAAGAGCTTGCAAAATATGGCATGGTAAACGTTCGACATGCGCACGGAGACTGGAATAATCCATCCTTATCAGGTTGGATAGATAGACTGCATCCTCATGCTATACGACCTATGCAGCAGTTTGCCTATACAAAAGGAAAAAATGCTACAGATTCCGCAATGATTATTGATGCAATGGACTTGCTGTATAGTAAAAATGTTGACGCTTTCGCATTAATGACAAGCGATAGCGACTTCACCCCCTTGGTGCTGAGAATACTTGAAAGCGGATTGCCAGTTTATGGCTTTGGCGAAAAGAAAACACCAAAACCTTTTGTCGATGCCTGCTCACCATTTATTTACACAGAAAATCTCGCTTCTGAAGATGAAGTAAAAACAGACACCCCTCAACAACCAGTAAAGAAAAGTAAGCAAGAGTTACGAAAAAGCACTTCCCTGGTTAGGTTGCTGAGAACTGCGGTAGAGCAAACTTCTGATGATGATGGCTGGGCGGATATGAGTAGAGTTGGTCATTACATATCAAATAACAGCTCTTTTTCATCCATTAACTACGGCTATAAAAAGCTTGGTGATTTAATAAAAGCCAGTGAATTGTTCGATATCGATATGCGAAGAGATGGCAAAGCTATGTACATTAAGGACGCGCGAAAATAAATTTATAACAAATCATTTAAAAATAATGGGGTCGGTGACAAATGAGAATTATTCACAAGCCATTTGACATTATCCCTTTCATTTAAATAAACTCGGTAATCCCATTAATGACAAAGGAGTTGTCATGCCAAGAAAACCAAGGATGTACCTGCCTGATTTGCCTTGCCATGTAATCCAGCGAGGAAACAATCGAGATGCTACTTTTTTTGCCGAGCAAGATTATCAGTTCTATCTTGAATGCCTGCATGATGCATCACGAAAATATCATGTTTCCATACATGCCTATGTTCTGATGACAAATCATGTGCATTTGCTAATGACCCCGGAAAAACAGAATTCAATCAGTCTGCTGATGCAATCCATTGGGCGCAGGTATGTTCAATATGTGAATAAAGAATATAGACGCAGTGGAACACTCTGGGAAAGTCGTCATAAAGCCAGCCTGGTGGATGCTGAAAAATATCTATTGATCTGTAGTCGATATATTGAGATGAATCCGGTGAATGCTCACATGGTAAAATATCCAGCAGATTATCAATGGTCCAGTTACCGGTGTAATGCCGAGGGTGAAAGTAACAACTTGATAACTCCGCATGAAATTTATACCTGTCTGGGGTCCAATCAAGAATCAAGTTTCAGGGCTTATGCGAGTCTGTTTGATGGTATGCTGGATCATGCTGATATCCAGATGATTCGTAATGGTGTTCGTTTTTCAATGCCCACGGGAGATAGTCGATTCAAGCAGCAGATTGAGCGAGTGTTAAACAGAAAAATTGGCTATGCACACCGGGGAAGACCAAGGAAAATAATAGCTAATTAATGAAAGTGATTCTCATTTGTCACCGACCCCTTTCGACTATTATAACCACGCCAACGGTGAGCTGACTTTCAACAACTACTGATATGGCAATAAATAACAGTGCTGTGGAAGATTACTGAACAGCATAAACAATCTCACCAGACAGAGCTAAATCCTCTATAATCCTCGCTCCATTTTTGCTCTTATACACTGAGTCCAGAGGATTTATTATGAACTTTTCTT
This sequence comes from uncultured Thiotrichaceae bacterium, assembly GCA_964522445.1. Lineage (GTDB taxonomy): Bacteria > Pseudomonadota > Gammaproteobacteria > SZUA-229 > SZUA-229 > CAZFUY01. Next base: position 4,004 of record CAZFUY010000074.1, read on the forward strand.
CCCTAGATCTTGCGCCTGAAATTCAGCGAGCAGTGGATGCCTGTGGTTATCAGAAGATGACAGATATACAGCAGCAGGCAATTGTGCCAGCGCGGCGAGGCAGGGATATTCTTGCTAATGCACAGACAGGAACAGGAAAAACAGCGGCTTTTGCACTGCCCATATTGCAGCAGATGGCTGATCGCCCTAAACCGACAGTGGCTGATAGTCCTCGGGCACTTATTCTGACACCGACACGTGAGCTTGCAGAGCAACTGGCAGAAACCATTAAACGCTATGCCCAGTTTATGTCTTTATCTATTACAGCTATTTACGGTGGCGTTAAAATGTCTGGCCAGCAGAAGAAGCTTCATGCTGGAGTTGATATCCTGGTTGCTACGCCAGGTCGTTTGCTGGAGCATCTGGTGCAATGCAATGTGCATCTGGCTCAGGTTGAGTTTGTGGTGCTGGATGAAGCCGATAGAATGCTGGATATGGGGTTTATTGCAGATGTTCAGTCGCTGCTACAGAAAACACCCAGCAAGCGCCAGACTTTACTGTTTTCTGCCACCCTGTCTAAACCGGTTAATGATCTGGCCAGAACACTACTTAATAATCATAAAGTTGTCAGTGTTGCAAAACAGAATGCTACGGCTGATACCGTAGAGCATGTTGTTTATGCCGTGGAAGAGCGCCGTAAGCCTGAGTTGTTTCTTGATTTAATTGAGCAGGAAAACTGGTTTAAGGTGCTGGTGTTTACCAGTACCAGAGCACAGGCTGATGCACTAAAAAATGATCTAAAACTGGTGAAAATTAAAGCGGCTGTTTGTCACAGTGATAAAAGTCAGGGTGCTCGCCGCAGGGCAATTGCTGATTTTAAATCAGATAAAATTCAGGTGCTCATTGCAACCGAAGTAGCCGCTCGTGGATTAGATATACAGGGTCTAGAGCATGTGGTTAATTACAATCTGCCTTATCTGGCAGAAGATTATGTACATCGTATTGGTCGTGCGGGGCGTGCGGGTGCAAAAGGTCAGGCAATTTCATTTGTTAGCCGAGAAGAAGAGCGTTCGTTAAGTAATATTGAACGTTTAATCGGTAGCCGTATTAGGCGTGTAAAAATGCCCGGTTATGAAGTTGGCAGTCGAGATGCGCTAGTTGATAAGCTGTCTAAAAATGTGCGTCCAGCACGGACGAATAAAGTTAGCAAAACCCAAATCAAGCATGGTAAAAAAAATAAAGCAGGCGGCAGAAATTAAATATTAGTCACATACAGAGTATCCCTGGATAATACATTTCTTTAAGCTAATAACCTGTTTTAATCAGGGAAATTAAATCATAAAAATCACCCATTCGGGTACTGGTAAAAAACATTGACCCCAATGATAATTAGAGTATAAATAAAGAAAACTGGGCGCATTAATATAACTTAAGGGCATATAAGTTATTTTTGATGAATCAATGATTAAAACATTAATATGATAAACAGCTGTTCTCAAGGATTGCAAATGAAAGGTGTAAAACAACGAGAGTACCACAGGTTAGCATTCCCTTCTTCTTATCGCCCCTCATTAATGATAGATGTCGATAGTTATGAGATTGAAGATGTATCTGAATATGGAATGAAAATTCATATTAGTGAAGATCCGGCCTTCATGGTTGATGACAATATTATGGCAATTATTGCTTTTCCTGATGGTAAAGAATTTGATCTCAGTGGACAGGTTGTTCGTATTGATGAAGGCTTTGCTGGTTTGAAGTTAGAAACGCCTTTGCCACTTACTGTTATCCTGTCTGAATATTTTTGCATAAATAATACCTATTCCAATTAGAGTCCTTTGCACGAAAGAAAATTATTTTAATAATTACCAGTTTCATAGTTATTCCTGCATGCTTCTAGCAGGAATCTCGCATCTTTCTGGCTTAAACTCACTAGATCTAGATCCCAGCTTAAAAGCATACCGGAATGACGAAATTTATTTTGTAAAAAGCTTTCAATTAATTATAAATAATTTTGTATAAAAAAATAAAAATGTCAGTTAATTTTGTAATATCCAGGGATACACTGATCAAGTATGGTTATAATTAGGCTGGCTAAAATAATCAGACTTGATCAGAGTATCCCTAGATAATGATTATCCATAATCTCCCCATTAATGAAGTTTTAGCCGATATCAAAAATACATTAAATACACACAATCGTGTTGTATTACAGGCACCACCCGGTGCGGGAAAAACCACCGTTGTACCTGTCGCTTTACTCGACCAGCCCTGGCTAAATAATAAAAAAATTATTGTACTTGAACCACGGCGGCTTGCTGCACGTAATGCAGCATCACGTATGGCATATTTATTAAATGAAAAAGTGGGTAAAACAGTAGGTTATCAAATAAGGCAGGATAAATGTTTTACGGATGAAACTAAAATACTGGTGGTCACAGAAGGTATTTTAACGCGTAAATTACAGGCTGATCCTGAGCAGGAAAAAACAGCATTAATTATTTTTGATGAATTTCATGAACGAAGTTTACATGCTGATTTATCACTTGCACTGTGTTTGCAGAGTCAGCAGATTCTACGTGATGACTTAAAAGTTTTAGTAATGTCAGCAACACTGAATACCCATGCCATTTCAGAACTGTTAGATAATGCACCCATTATTCAAAGTGAAGGTCGTAGTTATCCCGTTGATATTCAATATATTGATAAACCTGTAAAGCAAACAGGTAATGCCTACACAAATCATCAGCAATTAATTTTGCAATTAATGAATGCAGTAAAGCAGGTTATTTATGATCAGCAGGGAAGCTGTCTAGTTTTTTTGCCGGGTGTAAAAGAAATTAATCAACTGTCCAGTCAGATTAAACAGTTTCTTAAAACAGAAGCTATCAATAATATTTTAATTGCACCATTGCATGGTAGTTTAAGTAAACAGCAACAGGATCAGGCAATTGCTGTTCCTGATGATGGTTTCCGAAAAATTGTGCTGGCAACTAATATTGCAGAAACCAGTTTAACCATTGAAGGTATTAACTGTGTAATTGATTCAGGTCTGGAGCGCATACTGGAATACAATCCTTCATCTGCTATGAATAGTTTAAAAACACATTTCATTTCAGAAGATTCTGCGACACAACGGAGTGGCCGAGCAGGACGATTGTCTGCCGGATTATGTTATCGTTTGTGGACAGCACAACAACAGCAACGCCTGCTTAAACATTCACTAGCTGAAATTTTACACAGTGATTTATCCACGCTTGTGCTGGAGCTGGCAAACTGGGGTGTGCAACAGGTTGATGAACTGCAATGGATGGATACTCCACCTGCAAGCTCTATTGAACAGGCCAAAGCATTATTACAACAACTTAATGCCATTGATAAAAATGGAAAAATTAATCAACATGGTCGAGATATATTAAAACTGGGTACTCACCCACGATTAGCACATATGATGTTATCAGCAGTTGCTTTAAAGCAGGCGTATCATGCCTGCCTTATTGCCAGTATTCTTACGGAAAAAGATTTATTCAAGCCAGGGGCTGATAAAACAGCTGATATTCATGATCGGCTTAATATTCTGATGGCATTTAATTCATCAAATAAAAATTATCATGATATTGATCAGCAACAGTGTAAACGCATTATTCAAACTGCCAATGATTTTTTTAAACGACTCAAACAATGTTGTAAAATAGAAAACAGAGGTGAAGTTAATAATAATTATAGTGGTGTTCTGCTGGCTTATGCTTACCCGGATAGAATTGCAAAACAACGCAAGCTAAATGAATCACGTTATTTACTTAGCAATGGCAAAGGCGCAATTATTCCAGAGTATTTACAGCATCATCTGCATGAGTTTCTTGTCATAGCTAACCTTGATGCAAAAGCAGGGAAGAGTGAGGCCAGTATTTATCTGGCAGCAGATATTACAGAACAGCAATTAGAAGATTATTTTATTAAGCTTATTGAAAACAGAGGAAATATTCACTGGAATGAAACTCATCAACGTGCTGAGGTAAAACAAATAACAGGCATTGGTAAAATTATTTTACAGGAGAAACTAATTACACCTGTAAATAAAGATGCTGTACACCAATGCCTGTTGCTAGCCATTAAAAATAATGGGCTGGAGTGTTTAAACTGGTCGCCAAAAGCTAGTAGTTTTAAACAACGGGTATTATTTATTAATCATCATATTAAAAATAATGAGGCTTTAGAAAAACAATTTTATGATAAAGAATTACCTGATTTTTCTGATGAGGCTTTAGCTAATAATTTATCCACGTGGTTGCAGCCACATCTAACTAATGAAAATAGTATTAAGCAATGTCAGAAGCTGGATGTATATAAGCTGCTTGAAAGCCAGCTTAGCTGGGAGCAGCAACAGTTAATTAATAAATTAGCACCAGAAAAAATAACCGTACCCAGTGGTTCTGGTATTGGAATAGATTATACTGATGCAGGCCAGCCTGTGCTTGCTGTCAGGCTTCAGGAAGTTTTTGGTTTATATGAAACACCAACTCTATTAAATGGCCACTGTAAATTAATGATGCATTTATTGTCGCCAGCGCATCGGCCTATGCAGGTAACACAAGATTTAAACAGCTTCTGGAAAACAACCTATCATGATGTAAAAAAAGAACTGCGTGGCAAATATAAAAGACATTACTGGCCTGATGATCCTTTTACAGCACAGGCAACGAGTAAAACAAAAAAGAATATGAACAGATGATTGTTCAATTATTATCCAGAATTACCAACAAGGTATAACAAGTGGCATTAAAACCAACTATTTTTAAATTAAAAATTTCATTATCTGATCTTAATCGGAATTATTACGATACTCTAAATTTAACCATTGCCCAGCATCCATCTGAAAATATTGAGCGAATGATGGTTCGTGTTCTGGCTTTCTGTATTAATGCTCAGGAGCATTTAACTTTTACCAGAGGTCTTAGCTCAGTGGAAGAACCTGATATATGGGCGCGTACTTTAGATAATCAAATCTCATTATGGATTGATGTAGGAGAACCCGCTGTTGATAGAATTAAAAAAGCAACGCGAGTTTCATCATCGGTTAAGGTTTATAGTTTTAATTCAAAATCGAAATCTGATGTCTGGTGGAATCAGGGGCAGGAAAAATTTAAACAACTGAATGTATCAATTTATCAATTCCAGTGGCAAAGCATTCAATCATTAGCCGCGCTGGTGCAGCGCACTATGGATTTTTCCGTTACCCTGACGGGTGACTCTGCTTATATTGCTACAGAGTTGGGTGAATGTGAGATACCCTGGCTTGTGTTACAGGATTAAGCAGGGGAATCCTAATTCAACAACTATGGGCTGAAAGTCCATAGGTTATTTTAATAACGATTGAAAATCGTTCTGCTAGTGTCAAAAAAACTCTTAAATTCTAGAGACTATTATTTTGTCATCCCGAGCGCAGCCGAGAGATCTTGATCTTTACAATACCAGATCCCTCGGCTGCGCTCGGGATGACATAAAATTAAAGTGCATAGTTTTTACTAGTGTTCTAGGACAATAAAAATATTGAAAGGTATATATTTTGTAGGAGCGGCTTTAGCCGTGATGGTAATAAACTATGTGTTTGTCGCGGCTAAAGCCACTCCTACGCAAAAAATAATAATACTGGCTGGTTTATAGCTCTGCACTGTGATAAATATTTTGCACATCTTCCAGGTCATTCAGCATATCTATAAATTTATCAAACATTTCTACATCATCACCTGTTATGGGTGCAGTATTCTGTGGAATAAACTGAATTTCATCTACTTCAAAATCAATTTCTCCAAAGGCATCTGTTAATGCATTTTTAGCTTTTGCATAGTCGGTATGAGGTGCAAATACGGTGATATTACCATCTTCACTTTCAATATCACTGACATCAACATCGGCTTCCATCAATGCTTCAAAAACAGTATCTTCATCATCGCCTTTAAATACCAGAATGGTACTGTGATCAAACATATGGCTGACGCTGCCCTCAGTGCCAATTTTACTTTTTGTTTTGGTAAAACACTGACGTACATCGCCAAAGGTACGGTTGGGGTTGTCGGTGAGGCAGTCAATAATTACCATACATCCGCCGGGGCCAAAGCCTTCATATCGAGCCGTTGCAAAATCTTCGCCCTCACCACCTGTGGCCTTATCAATAGCATTTTTAATAACATGAGCCGGTACCTGGGCTTTTTTAGCCCGTTCAATTAAACCCCGTAAAGCCAGATTGCCCTCTGGATCAAGGCCGCCTGATTTGGCACATACATAGATTTCTCTGCCATATTTGCTGTAAACCTTGGCTTTGGCATCGGATGTTTTAGCCATTGATTCTTTGCGGTTCTGGTAGGCTCTGCCCATAACTTATCCCATTTTAGTGGTGGAAACTTATTTTTCTAATATTAAAAGAGGACAGATAAATCCTCAATAGTTATTTCTTATCTGCGCCGTGTAGAGGGTTTGGCATTATCAATATCAGTCTGTACCTGCTGGCTACTTTTTTCGTAGACTATCTCGCGTCCCATTACGTTACCAACATAAGCAAGGCCATTGTCGGTGGGTATTAATTTGCATTTTGTGCTGTGTATGCCTTCTCCAATAACAACTTCAATATAATCAGGGCTTTTGCTGTAAACAACCACTTCAATGGTTTGATCATTTTCAGTAATACGCACGTTAATCTTTTCGTCTATCATGCCTGCATTATCCTGTCTGAGTTAAAGGGAAATTCAATTATATCTATATGCTATTTTGATTCAGCTTTTTTAACTCGAATCTTGCTGCCTGCCACATCTTTGCCGTTTAGACTCTTCACTGCTGCTTTTGCATCACCCTGCCTGGGCATTTCTATAAACCCAAAACCTTTGGACGTGCCCGTCTTCTGATCCATCACCAGATTGCAGGACTGCACTGTGCCATAGGCTTCAAATAAAGCCTTAAGCTCGGTTTCTGTGGTGGTGCGTGCAAGATTGCGAATCAACAGTTTCATGATAGTACCGTATTATTTATGAGATGCAGGGATTATACCGTCTATAAGAGCTGAGTATTGTATTTTCCTGTTTATAAATTATTAACAATGGCTGGAGTAGTCCAGATTGCCCAACTAATATATATTAGCTGCTACTCTTTCCTATATCACCATTAATTATTAAAGCGTAAATAACTACATATGTTGCCAGTATATATTATTTGTCATTCCAGCTGTGAACCACAGAGTTATCTCTGTACTTATTTTGATAAAAAAGAGATCCCTTATCAGAAAATAAATATTATTAAAAATAGAATTTCAGAAATAGATCTTAATGCAACGTCTGGATTAGTTTTTATGGGAGGTGCTTACAGTGTTAATAGTGATCATCACTGGTTGGCTGATGAAATTAAATTAATACAGAAGGCTATAGAAAAAGATCTTCCTTTAATGGGTGTTTGTTTTGGTGCACAGATTATTAGCAAGGTGCTGGGTGCTGAGATAAATACAGCATTAAATATGGAAACAGGCTGGCATGAGATAAGTATTGATCAATCCAGTATTACAACATGTCCTTCATTAAATTTGCGGGATAGCTTTGAAGTTTTTGAATGGCATGAAGATACCTTTACCATCCCTGATGGCGCAACCCGATTATTTCAGGGACGCAATTTTCAAAATCAGGGTTATGTAACAGGTAAAATTCTTGTTATGCAGTTTCATTTAGAAATGACTGAATACATGGTTCATGAATGGTTAGGACGTTACAATGATTGCCTGCCTGAACCATCCAGGTATGTGCAAAGCCCTGAGCAAATAACGAGCGGTTTAAATGAGCGGCTTAAAAATTTACATACACTAGCCGATAATATTTATGACTGGTGGTTAAAGTTTTAACTCTAAAGAATTCAGGATAAATATGTCTAATAATAAATCGAATAAATTATGCATCTACCATAGCAATTGTCTGGATGGTTTTGGCGGAGCATGGGTTATTCGTAATGCATTAGGTGATGATATTGAATTTCATAAAGGTGTTCATCAACAGGCACCTCCTGATGTAAGTGGTTTAGATATATTTCTGGTAGATTTTTCATACAAAAAAGATGTGCTGGAAAATATGTTAAAAACAGCATCCAGCATTACTATACTTGATCACCATATTTCAGCAGAAAAAGACTTGTCTAGTTTATTAAAAACTGGAAAAATAAAAGGTCTGTTTGATATGAATAAATCTGGTGCAATGCTGGCATGGCAATGGTTTAATCCTGATAAACAACCCCCAAAACTTATAGAGCATATTCAGGATCGTGATCTGTGGCAATTTAAGATTGAAGGAACAAGAGAGATTCAGGCGGCACTTTCATCATACCCATATGACTTTAAAGTTTGGGGCAAATTTATGGATAATAATAACCATGAACTTGAAACATTAAAACGTGATGGTGAAGCCATAGAACGCAAACTGCAAAAAGATATAAAAGAGTTAATTAAATCAGGTGTAAGACGAATGAATATTGGTGGTTACAATGTGCCTGTACTCAATGCATCATCAGCCTATGTGTCGGATGCCGGCAATATTATGTCAGTCAATGAACCTTTTGCGGCCTGTTACTGGGATCACCCCGGTGGCCGATCATTTAGCCTTCGTTCAGCTGAAGATGGTGTTAATGTTAGTGAAGTGGCAAAAAAATACGGTGGTGGAGGGCATGTAAAAGCATCAGGATTTACAGTAAAAACTGGATGGGAAGGGGAATAAGGAAAATTATATAAGTCAGTAAGTATTGTAAAAACTATTGTTAGTAAATCTGAATTTTATACTGTTAAGTGATGTTTAATGTAACCTGAGTGACAGCTGTGTGTGTCTGATTTTGCTGTAATTTATATGCAATGGTTATTTAAATTAACAGGAGGCAGAAATGACAACTCAATTTAGCTGCATCGAAATAGAAGGTCATAGCTGGGATAATATTTTAACCATGCATCTTTCTGGAAAACTCACTAAAGATGATTATGATCGGTTTGTGCCGGAAATTGAAAGCATGATTAAAGCTCACGATAAAGTCAGTATACTTGTTGTGCTGGATGACTTTCATGGCTGGACAACTGCTGCGGCCTGGGAAGATGCCAAATTTGGTTTGCGCCATTATAGTGATGTTGAACGCATGGCGATGGTTGGTGATAAGCGCTGGGAAAAAGGTATGGCTTTATTGCTCAAGCCTTTTACTAAAGCAAAAGTAAAATATTTTGATATCAGTGAAATTGCAGCCGCTAAAGCCTGGATTACAGAAGATAAATAATTAGAGACTTTTGCACGAAAGAGAAATATTTTAATAGTTTCCCATTTCATCGTCATTCCTGCATGCTTCTAGCAGGAATCTCGTATCTTTCTGGCTTAGGTTCACTAGATCCTTGCTTAAAAGTATACCGGGATGACGAAATTTGTTTCGTGAGAATGTCTCAATTAGCATAACTTAGTAGTCTATGCGATAACATAATAGCTGTGGTGTTGTGTGATTTTACTTAAATTAATAAACAGGGATACACTATGAAAATTTCATTTCACGGAGCAGACCAGGGCGTTACTGGCTCATGTCATTTAGTAGAATGTGCGGGTAAACGAATCCTTATTGATTGCGGCATGTATCAGGGTGGGCGAGAGCTGGATGCAGAAAATTCTGAACCCTTTGGTTTTGATCCTGCATCCATTGATTTTTTATTACTCACTCATGCGCATTTAGATCACTGTGGGCGAATTCCTTTATTAGTACAGCGAGGTTTTACCGGTGAAATTATTAGCACCGCTGCAACCATTGAGCTGGCTCGATTAGTTATGCTGGATTCTGCTGGATTACAGGAAGAAGAAGCGCGTTATAAATTGCGCAAGGCAAGTCGTCGCAATGGAAATCATACAGCAGATATTGTGCCTTTATACACGACATTAGATGCGCTAAATAGTCTGGATTATTTTGGCCGCAAGGCTCATTACGATCAGGCTATTCAACTGACATTAGGTGTATCTGCAACCTTTATCGATGCCGGGCATATTCTGGGTTCTGCCAGTATTCTTTTAGAGCTTGAAGAAAATGGACAACAGCATCGGTTATTATTTTCTGGTGATCTTGGTTACAGTGATCGTGCAATATTGCGTAACCCAACACCACCACCCGAAGTTGATACGGTAGTCATGGAAACAACTTACGGTGATCGTTTACACAAACAACTAAAACCATCGATTGATGAACTCTACGATATTATTAATGAAACACTGGGCCGAGGAGGAAATGTTATTATTCCAACCTTTGCACTGGAACGTGCGCAGGAAATTCTTTATTACCTGCGTGAAGGCGTTGAAAAACATCAGCTTAAACATTTTATGAATGTATTTCTTGATTCACCCATGGCAATTTCAGCCACCAAAATATTTGAACGGCATCCAGAATGTTTTGATAAAGCCACATTAAAACTGGCAGACGGTTATGGCGATGTTTTTAGTCTTCCGGGATTGCGTTTTACTCGTGAAACATCTGAATCAATGGCCATTAGTCAGCTTGAAGGAGGTGCTGTTATTATGGCAGGCTCTGGTATGTGTACGGGGGGGCGAGTACGTCATCACCTGAAACATAATCTATGGGGCAGACGAAATAGTGTTGTATTTGTAGGCTATGCCGCACAGGGCACATTAGCACGACGTATTATTGATGGTGCAGACCGTGTGCGTATTTTTAGCGAAGACATTCAGGTGCATGCAAGTATTCACACTATTGGTGGTTTTTCAGCTCATGCAGATCAGGCCGAATTGTTAGCGTGGCATCAACACACGGGTCACCCAGAAACAACATTTCTTGTGCATGGAGAAGAAAGAAGTATGCAGGCTTTTTCTAAAAAATTAAAAAATACCAATGTGAAAATTCCTGAATTGCATCAGGAATTTGTTCTTTAATTTTTAACAGGTAAATACCTGTGTTCTAAGAATGTGGTTTTGGTTTTACCCTATAAGGGCGCAGAAAAAACAACAAATACTACGTCTTTCCCACATGCTTCTAGCGGGAATCCACTCAAGTAGACAAGTAGGGTGGATCAAGCGTAGCGGATCCACAAAAATTAGCAAAACCGGTGGATCTGCTACGCTTGATCTACCCTACAGATTAATTAAAATTTAGAGTGGTTTCCTAAAGTAGAAGTGTATTATATTTAAGAGAGGACTTTTAGTCCTCAGTAGCAACCTATGGACTTTCAGTCCATAGTCGTTGAGTTCGTACAAAGGTCTCTAAATATATTTATGAGACCTTAAAAAACGATAGCTTGCAACTTTTACTGCATCATTAAAAACAAACCATGCCATTGCATAGGCCCACATCCAGAGCGCATATT
>CAZFUY010000075.1:0-7607 GCA_964522445.1 uncultured Thiotrichaceae bacterium
CGCTCGGGATGACGAAATAGGCTGAAATAGGTTCGAGATGGCAGGCTCGGGGTGACGAAATAGATTAGCAACCAGGTGTTCCCTGATTTACTTTTCCCCTCCCCCTTTTTTCATACGCTTACCTTCCGCTTCCCGCTTACGGCGAACTTCTTTGGGATCGGCAATTAAAGGACGATAAATTTCAACTCGATCACCGGCTTTTAGTTCTGTAGTTGCTTTGGATAATTTACCAAAGATTCCCATTTTAGATTTAGTTAAATCAATTTCAGGAAACTGTTCCAGCACACCTGATTGCAAAATTGCCTGCTCAGCCGTTGCACCTTTTTTAATATCCAGTTCTAATATTACCTGCCTGTCTGCTAGTGCATAAGCAACTTCAACTGTCATCATTTCTACTTCAGATTCGCTCACCGTAAACCTCAATAGCACGTTTGCAAAATGCATCAACCATAGAATTGGCGATTTGATTAAAAATTGTACCTACTGCCATTGCCAGTATTTTGCTTTCAAATTCAAAATCCAGATCCAGTGAAATTTTACATGCCTGATTATTTTTTAACGCATCAAAACGCCAGTAACCCTGCAAATGTTTAAATGGTCCTTTTAATAGACGCATTTCTATCATTTTATTTTTTTGCATGCGATTAATTGTGGTAAATGATTTATTCAGTGCGCCTTTGGAAATTTCGATACGGGCTTTAACCTCATCATCTTTTCTGGACAGCACTTCGGTTGCTTTACACCAGGGTAAAAATTTGGGATAGGTTTCTACATCTTCAACCAGAGCATACATCTCTTCAACTGAATAGGACACCAGGGCATTTCTTGAAATCAGTGGCACTTTTTACATCTCTTAATAATTATTAAACTGTCCACAATACACAGGCTTATTGTAGGAGCGGCTTTAGCCGCGAATAAATTCCATAGTAATAAATTGCGGCTAAAGCCGCTCCTACGTTTTATAACAAACTAATCAAACTTAATCACACCTGTCACATTCAAAAATACAATCATTACAGCAACAGGCGTAATCACACGAACCAGAATCATCCAGAGAGTATAACCAGCTTCTGTTGTATCTAATTCTGCTTTGCTCGATTTCTCACGCATTAACCAGCCCGCAAAAATTGCAATAAACAAACCACCTAAAGGCAGCATGATATTGGCGGTTAAATAATCTAACAAATCAAAAACTGTACTATTTTCAAATATTTTAATCATCGACAGGGGTTTAAAATCTGACCAGATATTAAATGAAAAGACAGTACATAATCCGGTAAGCCAGGTTATAAAACCCACCCACACCGATGCATAAATTCTGTTCATACCTTTGTTTTCAACCAGCCATGCCACCGCAGGCTCAATCAATGATATCGATGAACTCCAGGCAGCAAACACCAGCAATACAAAAAACATTGTACCAATTAGTACGCCCGCATCCATCTGCCCAAAAGCAATAGGTAAGGTTTTAAATATAAGCCCGGGGCCTGCACCAGGCTCAAGACCATTGGCAAAGACTATCGGGAATATCACCATTCCCGCTAACAGTGCAACAAATGTATCTGCACCAGCAATAATAATTGATGTTTTTGCGATGGAGATATCTTTAGGAAGATACGAACCGTAAACCATTATAGCGCCCATGCCCAAACTAAGCGTAAAAAAAGCATGACCCATAGCAATTAGAACAGCATTAGGTGTTATGCGGCTAAAATCAGGTGCAAATAAAAAGGCCAGTCCTTCAGAAAAATGCCCGGTGGTCATTGCATAAAATACCAGTATGATCAGTATCACAAATAACATGGGCATTAAATAACGCACGGCTTTTTCAAGCCCATTTTGCACACCACGCGCAACGACAATCATTGTGGATACCATAAAGATGGTATGCCATGCCAGCAAACGTTCAGGATCAGAAACCAGGCTGGTAAAGATACTGTTCACACCATCGGCTGTTGCACCGACGAACATGCCGCTGGCCGTACGAAACACATAGGATAAAGCCCAGCCTGCAATAACGCTGTAATAAGAAAGAATAAGAAAGCCAGCTATAACTCCCATCCAGCCAAGCGCAACCCAGGCTTTGGGACGGCCTTCTTCAGCGGCCAAAGTTGCCATGGTATTGATTGGACTTTGACGGCCTCGACGACCTAATAAAACCTCAGCCATCATAATTGGAATACCGATACAGGCAATGCACACCAGATAAACCAGTACAAAAGCCCCGCCACCATTTTCACCAGTTATATATGGAAACTTCCAGATATTACCTAAACCAACTGCCGAACCTGTTGCGGCTAAAATAAAAGCCATACGATTCGACCATTGCCCATGAATCGAGATGCGTTCTTCTGCCATTCAGTTCTCCGCCTGTTCTTCTTATTTTCTGTGGCGTACATTTTGAGCAAAAAAGGCATATTACTCAAGCTATAACTTGCGACTTATAACTCTAACCTTTAACCTTCCGGTCATGGCGAAAAAATCAAAAAAATCAAAAAAAGCTCCCAGCAGCACTATTGCGCTAAATAAAAAAGCGCGTCATGACTTCAGCATCGAAAGCAAATATGAAGCAGGGATTGTTCTGGAAGGCTGGGAAGTAAAAAGTATTAGAGACGGCCGTGTACAAATGACAGATACCTACGTGATGATTCGTGATAACGAAATCTGGTGGCTGGGCGGCCAGATAACACCCCTGTTATCTGCATCAACCCATGTAAACCCTGTTCCATCACGCAGCCGTAAGCTTTTACTTAATCGCAAAGAGATTGATAAACTAATCGGTGCGGTAGAACGCAAAGGTTATACGCTAGTACCTCTGGCTATGTACTGGAGCAAGGGTCGTGCAAAAATGGAAATTGGGCTGGCCAAGGGCAAGAAAGAACACGATAAACGCGCAGATAGTAAAGAGCAAGACTGGAATCGTGAGAAGGCTCGAATTTTAAAACATAATCGGTAATATCTGGTCTTTAATTATTATTTTTTGCCTGTCATTCCTGCATGCTTTTAGCAGGAATCTCTTACACATTAAAGCCTCTGGATACCTGCTAGAAGCCTGCAGGTATGACGGGGATTAAATCATGTTAAATCACACGACCAACAACCTACGACTTCTTCCAAACAGCCTCATCACCTAATCGCCCCAGGCTTTCTTCATGAGCTGCCAGTTCTTCAATGCTGGCTCTGATAACTTTTAATGCAGGCCTGTTTTCATCAACTCGCCGAATTGGACTGACTGAAGCGAATGAATCATACCTCCCTGGAGCACCACCAGGAAACAAAGCTTCCTGCCCCCCGGTCATCAATAAATACACTTCGGCTAATAGCTCGGCATCAAGCAAAGCACCGTGCAATTCACGCTTTGAATTATTAACTTCATAACGCTTACACAGAGCATCCAGATTGTTTTTCTGACCGGGATGCTTCTTACGAGCCATAACCAGTGAATCAGTTATTGTGCAATGATCTGCAACCTTGCCCCAAACAGGATCAAGCTTGTCTAACTCATGATCAATAAAACCCACATCAAATGGTGCATTGTGAATTACCAGTTCAGCGCCATTCACAAAAGCCATAAAATCTTCGACTATATCTTCGAATCGAGGCTTATCAGAAAGAAACTCTGTGCTGATACCATGAACCTCGAAAGCACCTTCATCTATTTCTCTATCAGGTTGAATATATTGATGATATGTATTTTCGGTAATGCGTCGATTAACAATTTCAACACAACCGATTTCAATGATGCGATGACCTTTGCTAGGTTCTAAACCTGTGGTTTCTGTATCGAGAACAATTTGGCGCATATTTTATTGGTCATTGGTTTATTAGTCGTTGATTAGAGTATCACAGATTATTTTCTCTTGTCATTGCGAGGCTAAAAAGCTTTTGGCTTTGACTTAAGACTAACAACTAAAGATTCACAATCTCATCCACACCCCTGTTAGCCAGATCATCCGCACGCTCATTGCCTTCATGTCCTGCATGGCCTTTAACCCAGATCCATTCAACCTGATGATTATCTCTGGCTTTATCCAGTTGCTGCCATAAGTCTGCATTTTTAACGGGTTTTTTAGCCGCTGTTTTCCAGCCTTTTTTCTTCCAGTTGTGAATCCATTCTGTAATGCCCTGCATGACATATTTGGAATCTGTGTATAACTTTATTTCACAATGTCGACTCAATGACTCAAGACCTTTTATAGCCGCCATTAACTCCATACGGTTATTGGTTGTTTCCCGCTCACCACCATACAATTCTTTTTCATGGTTGTTATAACGCATTAAAACACCCCAGCCACCCGGCCCGGGATTACCTCGGCATGCGCCATCTGTGTATAGCTCAACAAGGGATTGATTTTGATCATTCATAATAAAAAACTTTGTATTATATTTGGGTCTTATGTGATTATTTTCAGGGCAAAGCCTGCGAAATTAGATTACACTCTATTTAACTTACACGCTAGTAATAATAATTTTAGAAAGAGTTGTTAACATATTGATTTCCATAAATTTCTTATTAAAAAGATCAGCCTTATTAAAACTGATTTCCGGCCTCATCATGGTATTACTCGCTAATGGTTGCGCAGAATACCAGACAAAACTTGATAATACTCCTCAAGCATCTGCCGAAACACAATCCATTATTGAAACAAATCCCACTTTAACAGCCACGCCTGTTGTCGAAGAAAGCGACTGGCTGGAAGCTGATTTCTTTAATATTAATGCGGATGATTATGTATACGATGAAGCAGGTAATATCTGGGATCGTATGCGAGATGGCTTTACCCTGGCCGATAATGCAGACAACCCACGCCTGTTAGCTCAACTCAACTGGTACGCTAAACATGAGAAATATTTAAACCGCGTAGTGGAACGTGCCAGACCCTTTTTGCACTACATTTTAAATGAAGTCGAAGCCCGTGGCATTCCCGCAGAGCTGGCTTTGTTACCCATTGTTGAAAGCGCATTTCAACCTTTTGCTTATTCCCATGGTCGTGCAGCGGGTATCTGGCAGTTTATTCCTTCTACCGGAAAACTTTATGGCCTGAAACAAAACTGGTGGTATGACGGCCGCCGTGATGTTTATGCCTCTACTCAGGCAGCACTAAAATATCTTCAACATTTAAATAAAGAATTTAAAGGTGACTGGCTGCTGGCACTGGCAGCTTACAACTCAGGCTCTGGCACTGTGCGCAAAGCCATACGAAAAAACAAACGCCGTAATCGCCCAACAGACTACTGGCATTTAAAATTACCTAAAGAAACTCAGGCCTATGTACCCAAGCTGCTGGCTTTAAAGCGCATCATTAATAAGCCACAGGCATTTAATATCACGCTGCAATGCGTAAAAGATATGCCCTACTTCGAGATGGTAGATGCCGGTTCTCAAATTGATCTGGCTATGGCTGCAGAACTTGCCGATATAGATCTGGAAACACTCTACCGTTTAAATCCGGGCTACAATCGCTGGGCAACAAATCCTTATGGCCCTCACACACTACTTATTCCAGTTGATAACGCAGATACTTATAAAGAAGGCTTAAGCAACATACCCGCATCACAACGCATCAAATGGAAGCGCCACAAAATACGTGAAGGTGAAACCCTGAGCCATATTGCAGACCGCTATTCAATTTCGGTAAGCAATCTCAAACGATTAAATAGTTTACGATCAACCAGAATAAGAGCGGGTAAACATCTGCTTATTCCCGTTTCCAGCCGAAAGCTTTCTGATTACAATTTAACCGCTTATCAGCGTAAACAAACTTTACAGAACACGCGCCGCAAAGGCACACGCATTGTACATATTGTTCAGCCGGGCGATACCTTCTGGGATCTTTCACGGAAATACAAAGTAAACACACGCAATCTGGCTCGCTGGAATGGTATGGCCACCCGTGACCCTCTTCGTACAGGTCAAAAACTGGTTATCTGGTCACGCAATGGCATAGCATCTGCTCCTTCAAGTGCAGCCGCCATACTGGGCAACAATACTATCCGACCCATATCCTATCGAGTAAGAAATGGTGACTCTCTATACCTGATTGCACAACGTTTTAAAGTAGCAATAAGTGATCTGCATCGCTGGAACACAATAAAAGGAAAATACCTGCAACCGGGTCAAAAGATTAAACTTTATGTGGATATCACTAAACAGACTGGCGAAGGTTAAACTACAATAAATAATACGATGACGCAGGGCCTGCCTGTACCTAAGGCATTTACTTAAGCCCATTTTGTCATTCCTGCATACTTCTAGCTGGAATCTAACGGCTTAAGAATACGGGATTCCTGCTAAAAGCATGCAGGAATGACATAACTATTTTTCTGTAATAGCCTTAAGTAAACGGCATTAGGGGCTGTACCCAATATTTATTTGCATCTAAAATCTGAAACATATAAAAAATATGAATAGGCTTGTTAAATGAGTGACCAAATCGATGTTGCCTTACTGGCACGCTACCAACCACTGAACGCTTTAAACCCTGAAAACCTTCATGAAATTCTAAAACAACTTCAGCTTGAAAAAATCACTGCAGGAAAAAACCTGTTTAAAAAAGGCGATACAGGAAACTGCCAATATTATCTGGTAAAAGGTGAAGTCGAGTTACTGGGTGATTCTGGTGTATTAAAAGTATTAAAAGGCGGCACGCCCGATGGTTTTAATGCTATAGCCCATATTTTACCTCGCACCATTACTGCAAAAGCTAAAACAGACACTGTTATTTTTAAAGTAGATGGCAATCTGATTGATGTCATGCTCACCTGGGATCAGACCGGCAATTATCAGGTCACAGAATTTGATGTCGGTAGTGGCAGCGGTGACGATGACTGGATGAATCGTATTTTACAAACGGAAGCTTTTCACAGAATTCCACCCGCAAATATACAGGCTATTTTTATGCGCATGGAATCACTGCCTGTTAAAGCAGGTGACGAAGTTATCAAGCAGGGTGATGACGGCGATTATTTTTATATTATAAAAAAAGGCCGCTGCCTTGTTACTCGCTCAATGCCAGATCAGCCCAAAGGCATCAAGCTTGCCGAACTAAAAGATGGCGACACCTTTGGTGAAGAAGCTTTAATTTCCAGCGCCAAGCGAAATGCCACTATCACTATGTTAACAGACGGTCTATTGAGTCGATTGTCTAAAAAAGATTTTATTGAATTACTTAATGAACCATTACTCGACTGGCTCGAGTATAACAAAGCAAAAAAACTTGTTACTGATGAAGGCGCTCAATGGCTGGATGTTAGATTACCCACCGAGCATAAAGCCGACGCTATTAAAGGTGACGAACATATTCCACTGATTTTTTTGCGCATGAAAATAAATACATTGGACACCAGTAAGATTTATATTACTTACTGTGATACAGGTCGCCGAAGTTCCGCCGCATCATATTTGCTTAATGAACGTGGTTTTACAACTTATATTCTTAAAGATGGCTTAGGCTCTGCACCTGTTGAGGATAGAACAGGTCAAAGTTAAATTCTGCAGGAGCGGCTTTAGCCGCGATCTTTTTAAACAAGGTGTCGGAGTCAAAGTTGGCTGTCTGCACATCAGCCCAAGCATAAAAACAAACAACTTTGACTCCGACACCTGAATA
>CAZFUY010000075.1:7707-13881 GCA_964522445.1 uncultured Thiotrichaceae bacterium
CAAACAACTTTGACTCCGACACCTGAATAAAGATTAGATGTTTTCATAACCAGGAATTTTTGATTCATCCACTTCATCAATCTGATCAGAGCCTAAAAACTTTTCTGCATAAGTTAAATAAACTTTTTCTTTAATAAAGGCATTAAAAATATCAGGATCAATATGATTATCTTCTTTCATCTTGCCCAGAATAAATAAACACTCACTCAGTTTCTTACCCGATTTATAAGGTCGATCACTGGCTGACAAAGCTTCAAAAATATCAGCCACTCCCATCATCCTGGCCTGGATAGACATCTGCTCCCGCGTTAAACCCAGCGGGTAACCTTTACCATCCATACGCTCATGATGGCCACCTGCATATTCAGGAACATTTGCCAGATGTTTGGGAAAGGGTAGCTCTTTAAGCATTTTAATCGTCACAGAAATATGATTATTAATAATCTGTCGTTCTTCCGGTGTTAAAGTGCCTTTTGCAATAGTAAGATTTTTTACTTCATCTTCTGATAATAGCTTTGCGTTAACACCATCGGGATCATGCCAACGTTGTTCAGCAATATCACGCACTCGTTGCTGATTTTCTTCCGTCATAAATTCACCACCAATATTAAATCGGCGAATAAATTTTTTATCTTCATCAAGCTGATTTATTCTTTTCTCATATTCACTTTCTGCGGTTTGAATATCAGTCTCAGAATTTCCCGATGCTAATTTCTTTTCCAGAAAATTAATTTGTGCATCTCTTTTTAATACTTCAAATCGAGTATTTATAGTATTTATCCTGTCATATATTGTTTCCAGCTTTGTCGACTTATCAATAACATACTCAGGTGTAGTTACTTTTCCACAATCATGCAACCAGCCCGCAATCATTAACTCATAGCCATCTTTTTCTTCCATTTTAAAATCTTTTAAAGCCCCGTTATTTTCTTTATTACAGGCTTCTGCAATCATCATCGTCAGTTCAGGCAAGCGCCGACAATGGCCCCCTGTATAAGGTGATTTTTCATCGATAGCGGTTGCTATTAATTTTATAAAGGCTTCAAATAATGCTTTCTGATCATCTATAAGTTTTTTATTGGTTAATGCCACAGCCGCCTGTGAAGCTAGCGACTCAGCTAATTGCTGGTCTTCTTTTGAGAAAACTTTAACTTTATCTGTACCCTCTTCCAGTGAGTTAATAAGCTGAAGAACACCAATAATATCCCCTTCATGATTTTTCATTGGAATGGTTAATAATGACTGTGTTCTATAACCTGTTTGTTGATCAAACTTTTTAGTACCCGTAAAATCAAAACCTTCTGCATGATACGCATCTTCAATATTAATGGTTTCATCATGCAAAACGGCATTGGTTACAACCATGGAAATATTTTCTTTACCATCCACATATAATGGCAATGGTGGAAAGCGAATTTCCTTGCCGCTAGTTCCACCCATAATAATATTTAATGAATCTGTTGAAACAATTTCGAATTTTAATTCTTTATTCTCAGTAACTGTATAAAGCGAGCCACCATCCGCATTAGTCAGCCGTTTAGCTCCATTTAGAATTAATTCGAGAACTCGATCATTATTTTTTTCAGCTGATAGAGCAATACCAATTTCATTTAATAAAACAATTTTAGATAACATTCTATTCATTGCTAAACTCCAGCATTAAATAATAAAGAACTCTTAATTTTTACATTCCTGCACATTACTAAAAATCACCTTCAGAAGATCGACGCATTATTTCCATAATAGTATTTCTAATTTTAAGCGCTTCATTTTTCAATGCAGGCGGTAAAGTTTTACCGCCATAAATCATAATATCCATATCTAATGTGTACAGCCATAAAACACCTGTCTTATCTTCTATTAATGAAACTCGACACGGTAAATAGCTTGAAAAGGCATCGTTGTAATTAAGCATACTTGCTGCTGTCATTGCATCACATAATAAATAAATTTTTATAAAACGGAACGGCGCACCTGATATAGCTTCTACTTCTTTATACATTGGAATCTCACCAACGTTTTTTATATTCAGTTCATCAGCAACTGAACGTATTGTTTGGTCAACATCATTTGCACTAAGCCCTTCCTGCACCGGAACTTTAATAACCATTGCATCGACACCCGAACCCGTTTCTATAATGCGTTGAGCCATTTGCGCATAAACATCTTTTGCTTTGGGGTCGAACTCACTGAGAGTTTGAATAACCGAACTGTATTTAATTAATAATATTATAAATATTGCAAGACAGAAAAAACCTATAAAAGAAAAAATATAGGTTATTGCTTTAATCACTTTTGAATTCCACCCAGGGTTAAATCATACGGGGCTAATAAACGTTCAAGTTCTTCACGTGAAAGATCAGTCATGTCTTCCGCAACATCAAGTACCGCACGCTTTTCTGCATAAGCTGTTTTGGCAATTTTAGCGCCAAGATCATAACCAATTACTGAATTAAGCGCTGTGACTAATATTGGATTTCGACCCAGTGCTGAGTTGATATTTTCTTCGTTTACTGTAAAACCATCTATCGCTTTATCTGCCAGCATACGCGCACCGTTTGCCAGTATTTCGATACTCTGCAATAAATTATAAGCAATAACGGGTAGCATTACATTGAGTTGAAAGTTACCCGCCTGCCCGGCGATAGTTATAGTGGCATCATTGCCTATAACCTGAGCGCACACCATCGCCATGGACTCGGGGATAACAGGGTTAACCTTACCCGGCATAATGCTACTGCCAGGCTGTAATGCAGGCAATGCAATTTCTCCCAGACCAGCCAGCGGCCCACTGTTCATCCAGCGAAGATCATTGGATATTTTCATTAAACTAACTGCAACCGTTTTTAACTGACCACTTAATTCAACCGCTGCATCCTGTGAGCTAAGACCTTCAAATTTATTTTCATTAGATGAAAATGCCTCACCTGTTTTATGTGTCAGACATTCCGCAACTTTAGTACCAAACACTGCTCGCGCATTTATTCCCGTGCCGACTGCTGTGCCCCCCTGCACCAGTGAACTGATTCTCGGCAAAGCAGATTCTAGCCGTTTTATGCCCATGCCTATCTGTGCTGCCCAGCCACCTAGTTCCTGAGAAACACGCACTGGCATGGCATCCATTAAATGAGTACGACCTGTTTTCACCACCCCATCCAGCTCATTGGCGCGTTTCTCTATACTTTGTTTTAGATGCTCTAATGCGGGTATTAACTGCCCGGCTGTTTCCAGCGTTGCGCTAACGTGAATAGCTGTTGGGATGACATCATTTGAGCTTTGCCCCATATTAACGTGATCATTGGGATGCACTTTTTGCCCCATGGCTTCACTGGCCACATGAGAAATAACCTCATTGGTATTCATATTGGTGCTAGTGCCTGAACCCGTCTGAAAGATATCAATAGGAAAATGTGAGTCGTAAGCGCCCGCTGATAGCTCATCCGCAGTAGAAATAATAGCCTCTGCAATATCGGCATCCAGATCACCCAAATCCCTGTTAACCTCAGCACAGGCGGCTTTAACTAAACCAAGTGCCTTTATAAATGCCCGTGGCATAGTCAATCCACTCACAGGAAAGTTATTTACTGCTCTTTGAGTCTGAGCACCATATAACGCATCGGCAGGCACCTGTAATTCACCCATGCTATCTTTTTCAATACGAAAATCTGTCATTTTAATTCCTATATATATGGTTAGAGCTGTATAATTTGTTTTTTGATTTTAACCCTATATTACCTTTTATAAAGAATAGATCACATGCAACTAACTGAACTCACCGCAATATCCCCTGTAGATGGCCGTTACGGCAGCAAAACCTCTGATTACCAGGCTATTTTTAGCGAATACGGCCTTATTCGTCATCGTGTTATGGTCGAAGTTCGCTGGTTACAGGCGCTGGCAAAAGAATCTGCTATTGCTGAAGTGGCAGGGTTATCTGAACATGCCAATAATATTCTGAATGATATTGTAGAAAAATTCAGCGTTGAAGACGCTCAACGGGTTAAGAATATCGAACGTACAACAAACCACGACGTTAAAGCGGTTGAGTATTTTCTAAAAGAAAAAATTACCGGCAACAAAGAACTGGAAGCCATTTCTGAATTCATCCATTTTGCATGCACATCTGAAGATATCAATAATCTCTCTCATGCGCTGATGCTTACCGAAGGCCGTAATCAGGTGCTACTGGAGCAAATGGATAATGTAATTGATAGCATAAAAACCATCGCCCATGATCTAGCAAACCAGCCCATGCTATGCCGCACCCATGGACAACCAGCCTCACCCAGCACCATGGGCAAAGAACTGGCCAATACTGTTTATCGTTTACAGCGTCAGCGCGAACAGGTTGCAGCCGTAAAATTATTAGGCAAGGTTAATGGCGCTGTGGGCAATTACAATGCACATCTTTCTGCATACCCCGAAATTGACTGGCCAGCATTCGCACAAAACTTTATTGAATCTTTAGGCATTACTTATAACCCCTACACTATTCAAATTGAGCCACATGATTATATGGCTGAATTGTTCGATGCCATTTCACGGTTCAACACTATTCTTATTGATTTAAGCCGTGATGTCTGGGGCTATATTTCTTTAGGGTATTTCAAACAAAGAACAGTGGCCGGTGAAATTGGTTCTTCAACTATGCCGCACAAAGTGAATCCCATTGATTTTGAAAATGCCGAAGGCAACCTGGGTATAGCCAATGCATTGTTTAGTCACTTAACAATGAAACTACCTATTTCACGTTGGCAACGCGACTTAACCGACTCAACAGTACTGCGTACTTTAGGTGTTGGTTTTGCACATTCCAGTATTGCATATCAATCCGCTTTGCGTGGTTTAAGTAAACTTGAAATTAATCCTGCTGCACTGGAAAAAGATCTCAACAATAACTGGGAAGTTTTAGCCGAACCTATTCAAACCGTTATGCGTCGTTACGGCATTGAACAGCCTTACGAAAAACTTAAAGAATTAACTCGTGGCAAACGCGTTAATCAGGAAATCATGCAGGCATTTGTACAAAAACTGGAAATACCACAGCAGGCAAAAGATTCACTTATGGCAATGACACCAATGAATTATATTGGCAATGCTGTGGAGCAAAGCAAAAAAATCTAACCCGGGCTATGGTGGATCCGCTTCGCTTGATCCACCCTACTGAGCTGTGCAGGTAAGTTAAATTTTACGTATGATGAATTAAGCACAGCGGATTCACCAAAACACACAGTAAAGCCAAATGATGTAGGGTGGATCAAGCGCAGCGGATCCACCAAAACACACAGTAAAGCCAAATGACGTAGGGTGGATCAAGCGCAGCGGATCCACCAAAACCATACAGTAAAACCAAATAACGTAGGGTGGATCAAGCACAGCAGATCCACCAAAACACACAGTAAAGTTAAATGACGTAGGGTGGATCAAGCGCAGCGGATCCACCAAAACACACAGTAAAGCCAAATGACGTAGGGTGGATCAAGCGAAGCGGATCCACCAAAACCTATAATATATAACAATGGATTGTTAACCCTTATGAGCAACTATCACAGAGCATTTGTTCCCGGCGGCTGTTTCTTCTTCACCCTGATCACCTATAAACGGCATAAATATTTTGCTGATGATAATAATGTAAATCGCCTACGAGAAGCATTCCTTCATATAAAAAAGAAACATCCCTTCACAATTGATGCAATCACAATATTACCGGATCATTTGCATACTATCTGGCAATTGCCAAATGGTGATACAAATTATTCCCTGCGCTGGCGGTTAATCAAACATTTTGTAGCTACAGGTATTGATACCAGCATCAATCATCGAAATGAGAAACAAATTTGGCAGCGAAGATTCTGGGAACATGTTATCCGAGATGAAAGAGACTGGCACAACCATATTGACTATATCCATTACAATCCTGTTAAACATGGGTATGTCACCCGTCCTGATATATGGAAATACAGTTCATTTTCCCATGCATTAAATAAGGGCTGGTATGATGCTAATTGGGGTTGTTCTGCACCAATGAATATAAATGGAATGGATCTGGAGTAATGGCAAGGCAGCTTTGCCTGGATTTGGTGGATCCGCTGCGCTTGATCCACCCTACTGAGCTATGCAGGTAAGTTAAATTTTATGTATGGTGGATCAAGCGCAGCAGATCCACCAAAACCA
>CAZFUY010000075.1:13981-15253 GCA_964522445.1 uncultured Thiotrichaceae bacterium
AAATAACGTAGGGTGGATCAAGCGCAGCGGATCCACCAAAACTTGACCTGCTCCATATAACTCAAGTAGGCTGAATAAAACACAGCAAATTCACCTAACAACTTCATGACAAAAGACAACTATGAATACACCTTCTAATCCACTTGGTAATCTCTCCCCCGAAGAATTTATGGCTGAGTACTGGCAAAAAAAACCTTTACTCATTCGTCAGGCCTTTCCTGATTTTAAATCACCCATATCAGCCGATGAACTTGCAGGTCTCGCCTGTGAAGAAGACGTTAACTCACGCATTGTTATGGAAAAAGACGGGGATCATCCCTGGTTTCCCATATTCGGCCCAATGGATGATGAAATATATTCCAGCATGCCAGAAACTCACTGGTCGCTTATTGTTAATGATTTAGAAAAATACCTGCCAGAACTTTCCTGGATTATTGACCGCTTTCGTTTTATACCTGAATGGCGACTCGATGATTTAATGATTAGTTATGCTGCTGATCAAGGTTCTGTTGGCCCACATATTGATTTATATGATGTATTTATACTACAGGGTCAGGGCAAACGACGCTGGCAAATAAACTCTCAACCAGTAACAGAAGACAATCAAATAAAAGAAACACCGTTAAGAATTCAAAAAGATTTTCAGGCAGAAGAAGAATGGATTATTGAGCCAGGCGACATGCTTTATCTACCCCCCGGTGTTTCACATCACGGCGTTTCACTCGGTGAAAGTCTCAGCTATTCCATTGGATTTCGTGCCACCAGTCATGCCGATATTGTAAATGAATTTATAGGCCACATTACTCAGAGTCTGTCACCACAATTAACTTATCGAGACCCAGACCAGAGCGTCCAGGAACATTCAAACGAAATAAAACCAGACGCACTAAAACGTGTTACAGAAATATTTAAAGAATATTTACAACCAGACCACCCAGAATTACAACGCTGGTTTGGTCGTTTTGTTAGCGATACAAAAGCCGATGTAATAACTGAACCTGAAAAAGAAATTAGTTCAATAGAAGAACTTCAACAACTTATAAAAACAGGGAAATTAAACAGACACCCAGCCAGCCGATTTGCTTTTACACAAAACAAAGAAAACACATTGTTATTTATTGATGGTGAAGATTATAAAGTTAATGCCGAATTTGCCAAAACCTTATGCGAACAAAGGGAAATTAACCTTAATGAAATAATCAAGATTGCTAATCAGGATGAACTGTTATTTATAATTGAGCTGTATAATCAGGGTAAAATTTATATTGCATA
>CAZFUY010000076.1:0-15237 GCA_964522445.1 uncultured Thiotrichaceae bacterium
CGGGGCGACCCTATCAATTAGAAGCCATTGCCCGTGTTGCAGAAAATACAGTCACTCAAAATAAACAGGGTGAGTTGCGAGGGCGTGCAAGACAAAGTTTATTAGTGATGGCAACAGGTAGCGGAAAAACAAGAACCGCAGCAGCTATTGTGGATATGTTAAGCAAGTGTAATTGGACTAAGCGTGTTTTGTTTTTAGCCGATCGCAACGCCCTGGTGTCACAGGCTAAAAATGCCTTTAATGAATATTTGCCCAATTTATCCGCCATCGATTTAACCAAAGAAAAAGAAGATAACGGTACACGGCTGGTATTTTCAACCTACCCAACCATTATGAATCGTATCGATGGCATGAGGGATAGTGAGGAAAGATTTTATGGAATTGGCCATTTTGATTTAATTGTTATTGATGAAGCGCATCGCTCTATTTATCAAAAATACCGAGCGATATTTGATTATTTTGATGCCCTGTTAATAGGTTTAACCGCAACCCCTAAAAAAGAAGTAGATCATAATACCTATGGTTTATTTGGTATTGAAGATGATAACCCAACCTTTGCCTATGAGTTAGACAGTGCCGTTAAAGAAAAGTATTTAGTGCCCCCTAAAT
Organism: uncultured Thiotrichaceae bacterium; assembly: GCA_964522445.1. Classification (GTDB taxonomy): domain Bacteria; phylum Pseudomonadota; class Gammaproteobacteria; order SZUA-229; family SZUA-229; genus CAZFUY01. The sequence goes on from CAZFUY010000076.1 coordinate 610, forward strand.
CTATATCTGTACCGTTGAAGTTTGTGCGTGAAGGTATTCATTACAATCAATTGTCCGATGCAGAAAAAGCAGAATACGAAGAAAAATTTGGTGACCCCACGCAGGGTGAAGCGCCGGATGAGATATCCAGTGCGGCAATTAATAAATGGTTATTTAACACCAATACGGTGGACCAGGTTCTAGATTATTTAATGACACAGGGCATTAAAGTTGAGGGTGGTGATAAATTAGGCAAGACCATTATTTTCGCTAAAAATCACGATCACGCTATTTTTATAGAGCAGCGTTTTAATAAAAATTACCCGGAGTATGCGGGTAAATTTTTAAGAGTCATAGATAATTACGAAACAAAAGCACAGGACCTGTTAGAAATATTTGTTGACCACTACGAAGAACATGAACCACAAATAGCCGTTTCGGTGGATATGATGGATACAGGAGTCGATGCCCCCCGCGTCGTAAATTTGGTGTTTTTCAAACAGGTTAAATCATCCACAAAATTCTGGCAGATGATAGGTCGAGGTACGCGTTTATGCCCAAATTTATTTGCCAAAGGAGAGGAAGGGGGAGAAGACAAAAAACACTTTATTATTTTTGATTACTGCCAGAACTTTGAGTTTTTCGATATAAATCCCGATGGTATTGAAGGCAAAGCAATACGCAGCTTAACGCAGCAGATTTTTGAAGCCAAATTAGAAGTGGCATTGTTAATAAGAGATGATGCAGAAAGCAGCGATGAGCAGCGAGAGTTAGGGTGTAACTATATTGATGAATTACATCAGTTAGTTGCAAATATGAATAGAGAGCGCTTTGTTGTAAAATCAAAATTAAGACATGTTGTTGAGTATAGTGATAAAGCACGTTGGCAAAATATATCTAAAGGTGACATGCTGGATATTAATTCAAACCTGTCCAGTTTGGTTTTGCCAGAAAAAGAAGATGACGAGCTAGCAAGGCGCTTTGATGTGTTGATTTTAAACTATCAATTAGTCTTGTTAACAGGTGCTTACAGTACAGATAAATACATCAATAAAATAAACTCACTTTCTAAAGCACTGCTTAAAAAACAAAATATCCCCGCCGTAGCCTTGCAAGTCGATATGCTAAATGATTTGCAGACAGAACCATTTTGGCAAGCGATTAATGTTAATCGCTTAGATGAAGTGCGTTTAGCATTACGTGATTTAATGAAATATCTGGACAAAGAAAGCCAGGTTAACGTAATAACCACATTTGAAGATAAACTGGATCATGATGGCGTTAAAGAACATGACTTGATTCCAGTTTATGGTAATCTACAAAGTTATAAAGATCGAGTCGAATCCTATGTGCGTAGTCACAAAGATCATTTAGTTATTCAAAAAATAAAAACCAATAAAGCAATAACTGAAAAAGAACTCAATGAATTGGAAAGTATTCTTTTCGATGGAAAAACAGTCGGCACCAAACAGGATTATATCAATAACTACGGCGACAAACCTTTAGGCGTATTTGTTAGAAGTATTGTTGGTTTAGATGTAAGTGCAGCACAAGAAGCATTCGCTGATTTTATACAGGCAGGCAACCTACGCGCTGATCAGATGAGGTTCATTAATAATATTATTGCCTACCTAACTAAAAATGGCATGATTGATAAACAGATGTTATTTGAATCTCCTTTTACGCATATACATGACCAGGGTTTATTGGGTGTGTTTGATGATGCTGAAGCAAACAAGGTGATTAAGTTGATTGATAGGGTTAATGATAATGCGTTGGTGAATGTTGGGCATGGTTAGTTTTAATTTGTACTTAATTTCATTTTCAGATTTTTTGGTGGGTAAAGTTTTGGATATGGTTTTGTAATCCTTCTTGCGGATGTTGGCTTGCCATTGTCCTTTGCCATGTTTGTTGATGCTAGCCATAAAGCCTCCCTGGGTCTTTAGTGCCCCAGCTCAAAGCTAGTGCTTCAAATTGTCCCAAAAAAGCAAATAGTGTATGGCGCGCCCGACAGGATTCGAACCTGTGACCTTCGGTGTCGGAGACCGATATTCTATCCAGCTGAACTACGGGCGCTTTGGGGCGCTAGCATACCTGTTTATTGCTATAGCGGCTAGTTTAAGCGATCAAGTGAGCGATATGATATCGCTTCGGATAAATGCCTGTTATTAATATTGTCTGAGTCATCAAGGTCGGCGATGGTGCGAGCCAGTTTGAGTATGCGGTGGTATGCGCGAGCAGATAGTTTTAATTTTTCCAGTGCCTGATCCAGCAACTGGGTGTCTGCATCGTTTAATTTACAATGTTGTTCTACTTCTCTGCTGCTGAGTTCGGCATTTGTTTTGCCTGCACGGTGCAGTTGTTTATTATGGGCTTTAATTACCCGCGCCTGAACCTGTGCTGATGTTTCAGCCTGACTGCTGCTTTCTCTTAGTGCTTCACGTGCAATTCTGGGCACTTCTATGTGTATATCGATACGGTCTAAAAGAGGTGCTGATATTCGTGATCTGTATTTTCTTTGTTGTTCGGGCGTGCATTGGCAGAGTTCTTTGCCGTCACAGCTGTAACCCTGTGGGCAGGGGTTCATGGCGGCAATAAATTGAAAATTTGCCGGGAAGTCAGCCTGTTGAGCCGCGCGAGAAATGGTGATGTGGCCTGTTTCCAGTGGTTCACGTAAAACATCCAGTACTCTGCGGTCAAATTCAGTTAATTCATCGAGAAATAAAATGCCGTTGTGAGCCAGTGATATTTCACCTGGTCGTGGGTTTGATCCGCCGCCGACTAATGCAACGCCGGATGCGGTGTGGTGCGGTGATCTAAAAGGCCGACATTGCCAGTTATTAATATCAAATCCATTGTTGCTTATAGAATGAATAGCGGCATTTTCTAAAGCCTGTTGTTCTGTCATCGGTGGCAAAATACCGGATAAGCGGCTGGCTAACATGGTTTTACCTGTGCCGGGTGGGCCGACCATAATAATGTTATGTCTACCAGCGGCTGCAATTTCTAAAGCACGTTTGGCTCTGTGTTGCCCTCGGACATCGCTGATATCCAGATGATGTTTATTAAAGGTATTAGTGATTTTAGGCTGTGGTTTTTTAAGATCTCCCTGTTTATGAAGGTAGCGGCAGATATCCAGTAAATGGGCTGCTTTATAAATCTGAATATTATCAACTAATGCGGCTTCTTCAGCACTTTTGTCAGGCAGAATAAGTGTGCGTTTTAGCTGTCGCGCGCTCAGGGCAACAGGTAAAGAGCCTTTCACTTCACGAAGTTCACCACTTAAGGCAAGTTCACCATGAAATTCACAGTGCTCAAGTGCATCGCCTGGAATCTGATCTGATGCGGCCAGTATGCCCAGAGCAATGGGCAGGTCATAGCGTCCGCCTTCTTTAGGTAAATCTGCAGGGGCTAAATTAACGGTAATACGTCGAGCAGGAAATTCGTAATTGGAGTTTATAATGGCGGCACGAACTCGGTCCTTGCTTTCTCTAACGGCTGCTTCAGGTAATCCAACAATAGATAAAGCAGGCAGCCCATTAGAAATATGTACTTCTACGGTAACCGGTAATGCGTGAATGCCGCTAAGGGCCTGTGTGTGAACAGTGGCGAGAGACATGGCTTCCTTTCCAGTGCAGTTTAATTTTTATGGTCGGCACTCCTGTGCCGATTTTGGTATTAGATACTACCACAATAGCTATTATGAGATGCGGTCTGTACTAGCCTTTGTTTTCCAGTTCTTTAAGCTGGGCTTCAAGCTGCCCCAGTTTTCTGTGTGTTCGTGCTAACACGGCTGTTTGCACATCAAATTCTTCTCGACTGATTAAGTTCATTTTGCTGAATGTTGATTCAAGAATGGCGCGGATGTTTTTTTCTAAATCGTCTTGCATCATTTTAATGCCATCTGGCATAGCGTCAGAAAGTTTGTGAGTTAACTCATCCAGGGTTTTGTGGTCAATCATGGTCTTGTTCTCTAAATTTTAAATGAAAGTGTACCTGAAAAGGCATGCACCTGCCTTGTGCGAAATCATGCGTCTTTATGGTGCGCGGGTTGTTCTTATGTGCCTGTTTGGTGCAATTGAATGTAATAAAACTTTTATAAAGCATCTTAGAAAAGGATGTAACTTATTGATATTCATTTATATATATGAATTGGCACAACAGATGCAATTGGCTGGTAACTAGTTTTATCTTTTTTAATCAATATAAAGTTTATTGTGGGGTTTATACGATGAAAAATATTAAGGTTTTGACATTAGGTGCGGCTATCGCTAGCGCATTAGTGAGCACGGCTGCTGTGGCTGATTTGAGTGGCAACATTGGTGTTGCATCTAATTATATCTGGCGTGGTGTAACACAGACAGGCGATGGCGCTGCGATTAGTGGTGGTATTGATTACAGTCATGAATCAGGTGCATATGCTGGTTCATGGGTTTCAAATATCTCGCCATTAAATAGTGAGTCAGGTCAGTATGAGCTTGATTTATATGCAGGCTATGCGGGTAGTGCGGGTGATGTCAGTTATGACGTTGGCCTTATTAAATATGTGTACCCCGTTGATGATGGAGGAACCGTTGTAGTCCAGGCTGATTTTACTGAATTACAGGCAAGTGTTGGTTATGGTCCTGCTTCATTTTATGTGGCATCTACTCTTTCTAAAGAAGGAAATCCTGCGAATGAGAGTGATCTTTACTGGAGTCTAAGTGGTGACTTTGAGGTTGGTAAATTAGGTATAGGTCTTGTGTATGGCGATTATGACTTTGATGGCGGTAGTGCAGGTGATTACAGCCATTACGCTATAAGTATGAGTAAAGATGATTTCACCTTTGCACTTGAGAAAAATGATACGACTGCCGGTGATGATATGAAGCTTGTAGCATCATGGGGCAAAGAATTCGAACTTTAATTTTTTAAATCTGGATAAGTTCGTCTTGTCCAGATTATCTGGAGATATATATGAAATTAATAACAGCCATAATTAAGCCTTTCAAGCTGGATGATGTGCGTGAAGCATTATCAGATATTGGCGTGCAGGGGATTACTGTGACTGAGGTTAAAGGCTTTGGTCGTCAAAAGGGTCACACCGAGTTATATCGTGGTGCTGAATACGTAGTTGATTTTTTACCTAAGGTAAAAATTGAAGTTGCTGTAGATGAGGGTGTAGTTGATCAGGTTATTGAAGCTGTTCGAAATGCTGCGAACACAGGCAAAATTGGTGATGGCAAAATGTTTGTTACACCAGTTGAGCAGGTTATTCGTATTCGCACAGGCGAAAGTGGCGTCGAAGCGCTTTAATTTACGGGGGATATTTAAGTGGAAAATCAAATTTTTGAACTTCAATATGCAATGGACACCTTTTACTTTTTGGTGTGCGGCGCATTAGTTATGTGGATGGCTGCAGGCTTTGCAATGTTAGAAGCAGGTCTGGTTCGTGCAAAAAACACAACTGAAATTTTAACCAAGAACGTAGCATTGTTTGCTATCTCTTGCATTATGTATCTGGTTTGCGGTTACGCGATTATGTATGACGGTGGCATCTTCCTGGCAGGTATTCAGGGCGGTGATTCTCTGGTTGCTGATGCTTTAGCTGCATCCAAAGAAAATGGTTTTGGTGGTGATTCTGTTTATGCAGATGCTTCTGACTTCTTCTTCCAGGTTGTATTCGTCGCTACAGCTATGTCAATTGTCTCTGGTGCTGTTGCAGAGCGTATGAAATTATGGTCATTTCTGATATTTGCTGTTGTTATGACAGGTTTCATCTATCCAATGGAAGGCGCATGGACATGGAATGGTGCTGCAGTATTCGGCATGTTCACACTTGGCGACCAGGGTTTCTCTGACTTTGCTGGCTCAGGTATAGTGCATATGGCTGGTGCATCAGCAGCATTAGCAGGTGTTTTACTGTTAGGTGCTCGTAAAGGCAAATATGGTGAAAATGGTCAGGTAAATGCAATTCCTGGTGCTAACCTGCCAATGGCAACATTGGGTACATTCATTCTATGGATGGGCTGGTTTGGTTTCAATGGCGGTTCTGTATTGAAATTGGGTGATATCGCAAATGCTAATTCTGTGGCCATGGTATTTCTAAATACTAATGCAGCAGCAGCGGGTGGTGCAGTTGCTGCAATGATTGTTGCTCGTTTACTGTTTGGTAAAACTGATTTAACAATGCTATTAAACGGTGCATTAGCTGGTCTGGTAGCAATTACTGCTGAGCCATCAACACCAACAGCGCTTCAGGCAACTATCTTTGGTGGTATTGGTGGCGTTCTGGTTGTATTCAGTATCCTTACTCTGGATAAATTAAAAATTGATGATCCAGTCGGTGCAATTTCAGTACACGGTACCTGTGGCTTATTAGGTTTATTGCTTGTACCTATCACTAACTCTGATTCTACTTTTGCAGGTCAGTTATTAGGTGCTGCAACAATCTTCATCTGGGTATTCGGCACAAGCTTTGCAACATGGTTTGCAATAAAGGCTGTAATGGGTATTCGCGTGAGTGAAGAAGATGAATACGAAGGTATGGATCTGGTGGACTGTGGTATGGAAGCATACCCAGAATTTACAACTAAGTAATACTTGGAGTAAATGCCAGTAGATTAGACTTCTATTGGTTGTGTGGTCAGGCCGGAAGCATGCAAATGCTCCCGGCCTTTTTATGTACAGGAAGTACGGTATTCAGCGAGCGCATGGAGGCGCAGGAGCTGTTATGTACAGGAAGTACGGTATTCAGTAAGCGTAGAGCTGTTCTCGACAAGTGCAGGAGTATTGCTTTTATAGATGATATTTTTATTTTTTAGATGAAAAACAAATAAATTTATACTATATAAAATTTAAGCTATGGAGTCTTCCGTTTTCATGAAAAAATTATTTGTTGCTATCGCTTTGCTTTTTTCTGTTAGTACAATTGTTAATGCAGAAATTTTTAAGTGGATAGATAAAAAAGGTAAAGTTCATTATGGTGATAAGCCAATATCAGGTAGTACACAGCTAAACATAAGTGAAAGAAAGTTAAAGCCATCAGTATTTAATAAAAATAATGAAACAAGAGAAGAACGACGTAGACGGTTAATTGATGCTATGACTGAAGATCGTCTTGAAAAAAAAGAGATAAAATTAAAGGCTAAAAAGAAAAAAGCAAAAAGAAATCGCCGATGTGTTTTAGCAAAGGATCAGTTAAGGCAATACAGGCAAGCAGGTAGCTTGTATGATTTTGATAGAAATGGCAATCGCTATGATTTGTCAGAAGACGCTCATAAAAAATCTATTTCAGATCTGGAAAAGTTGATTAAAAAAAATTGCAAATAAATTTATATTTGTCTTAGCTGGCGATATCAATAATTAGTGGCTATCCAGAAAATTAAGTCGCAGAGGATGCAGTAATAATATTGCTTACTTATTCTTGTGATTCTGGTGTGGAAAAACTCAAGAGGCTCTGCGTGCCCTTGAGTTTTCTGTCGTTGATATTTATTCTCTTATTAAACCTCCGTTTTTAGGGGGGGATATTAGATGCTGTCTAAGCACTTGCTGTTAGTGAGGAAATAACATGGCTTAATGCGTGGTCGAAAGCAGAGTGGTCAGCGATAAATTTTGATTTCTTATCATTTAATTCCTCTGTAAATATAGCCGCGTCTTTTTCTATAACTTTTACGCCTAAACGGTCAACGAAGATAAGTTTTGCTTCTTCCATAATAATGACAGAAAGTTTTAGTCTGCGTACTGCGCGATCATCCCCATTAAATATTTCAAACCATACGCCCGGTCTAACTTCTCGTGGAAGGTTTGCAACTTTAGCGCGTGATATCTCTGATTTGCTGTCAACGGGGTTATTTTCTTCAGCATCAGCTATAAATTCACCAGTATTGTTTATTGCTGCCTCTAAGAATTCAATATCACAGGGGAAAGATTCGAGTGTGATCTCTTCTTCTATTTGACTATCCTGGTCAAATAAACTTTCTTTGTCTTCTATTTCATGGTCTGATTTTATCTCAGTTGTTTTATTAAAGTCAGATTCTTCAATCATTAATTTGTATGTATTTTTTAATGCTTGAAGAGAGTTATCAGTATCTTCTTTGCTCTGTTTTGTTTCATAAAGAAAATCTCTAAGTGTGTCAATAAGTCCCATATGATTGTTTTTTAAAGACAGCCAGGATGATTTTGACTTTACAGGTTGAAGGCTATTTATAATTAATACAAGAATGTTGCAGGCTTCTTTCCATGCGATGCTGTCTCTTCCATTGCGTATGTATCGATGAAACATTAGTGTGGACCAGAGCTTCAGTATTAATGGGTGTGCAGAATCAGGTAGTTGCTTTCCTTTTAATCGATATTGCATTTCCTTTAAAACGATCATTCGTGCATGCTCCTGCAGCACGTTCTTTTGAGTTTGTTTCTCGTTTTCTTCTGTAATGGATTGGTCTTTATTTATGATGTTGTTGATATTGTCTATAGCTTTTTGAAAGCTAACAATATCTATATCAAAGTCTTTTAATAGTGTATCTATCTCTTTTTCGAGAAAAGGGTATAAATTATCGTCTTTATTATTAACGCTCTTTCCTGTTTCGGCTACTAGATTTAATAAATTTCTTGCTGGATGATTGTCGCTTTTGAATATGCCTTCATCCAGCATGGCGACTTTAATGACAGGTATTTGCAGTCTTAGTAAAAGATTTGTTATAACTTCTGATATGCTGCTGTCTTCTACAATAACTTCAAAAAGCATTTCAATAAAGTCTATAGTTTTTTCATCAAGTTGATTAACCTGTTTTGTTATTGTGCCGCCCTGTTTTTTTCCTATGTGAGAGATGAGCGTTCTTTTAAAGCCTTCGATATCTAATGTGCCGCCATTATCTTTTTCTGGAAAATAATTTTGTTGAAGATTTGACAATGCCTCTAATACATCTTGACGATCATAATACTGACCGGCATTGCCGCTATAGTTGTTTGAGGCATGTGATGTGTTAGGTGTTTTTGATGTGATGCTTCCATGTAAAAAGTTATTTATTACCCTGTTTATTTCGTCATGTGGTTGTAATGATGATGCGCCTAAATAGTTGCTGTTAAATGAGGGTGCAGAATGAGAATGGTAGTCATTGATTGAAAATGTATTTTCATCTGATAAAATATCTGTTTCCTGCAGGTCTTCTACAGTTTCACTGTTTCGCATTGATGTTTCTGGATGACTGTAGGTGTTTTTTGACTGAGGACTTAATGATCCCAGTTTTATCTGTGGTAAAATTCCTTCAGCAATTAACAGGTTGTTTAATGAATGATAACAGTCTTCCATTTGTGAACTGACTTCCTGGTCAAATAGTTTATAAAGAATTAATTTATTTTGAGTATTTAATTCAATGCATCTCAGGGCTGTCTGGAATGCCTCGCAAATATTTCTTGGCTGTAAGGCTTCCTTGTCAAATATTTGTGTTGTTTTTAAGGCGAGTACTTCTAGTCTTGCCTCAAGATGATTTACAGCATCGCCAAATAGCCCCATTGCTTTTGAGTGCATGGTTGATATAGCAACCATCTCTTCCATGGCTTCCTGGTCAACAAGCGTTAGTTCTTCTTCTTCGATTTCTATTTGTTTTTTTCTATTTCTGGTTTGGCTTATTGGTCTTAGATAGGCAGTAAGTGCAGAAGCAAACTGTTCACCAATATTTTTTCGCTCCAGGCGTAACATGCGCATAGTGTCAAAATAATGATTCTGATCTTCATTAGATTCTGCGATTTCTGACAGGCGAAATAAAGCATCATCTGCACCATTGAACATGCCGGATAACAGATTTGCCAGCTTTTCATTAAGACAGCTTTTTATGTCGTATATAAGTGACTTGTATTTGTCGTTCTGAGGTGTTTCAAGTTTATGTATTTTTGCGCCCATAGTTACAGTTTCCAGATTCAAGTTGACACACGACAACCTCTTTAAAGGCTGTTATTTATTTTATCAATTGAATGTCGGTTCTATGTACGGACTAAATATTTAGCTTTGTGCAGAAAGAGACATTATTACATTAGATAAGGCATTGTTAAATATTGAATGATCTGCAATAAAAAGAGATTTTTTATTTTTAATCTCTTTTGCAAATACATCAGCATCTTTGTCTATTACTTTAATGCCTAAGCGATTTACAAAAACAAGTCTCGCTTCATCCATTACTATTAAAGATAGTTTCAATCGTCTTACAGATGTATTCTCTCCCGTATAAATTTCAAACCAGGTGCCTGGTTTGACATTTTCGGGTAATAGTTTAATTTTTTCTTTAGCCAGTTTTATTTTTTCTTCGGCTGGGTGTATTTTGGTGCTTTCGATAAAGTCTTCAGGCTCATCCTCGATGCCTTTGTCTGCCAGTATTTTTTCTGAAAAGTCAAAAGTCTTTTGCATTGTTAGCTTTAATGCTCTAAGGGCAGTGAATGATTTTTCTTTTTCAAGTTTGATTTCGTTAAGCAAAGGTGTTAACTGATTTATTAGGTCGTCCTGGCTGTCTGTAAGCTGAATCATTTCGCCATGGCTTTTAGCGGGTCTTGTGCCTCTTATTATTCTGGCTAATAAGTCCACAGATATATTCCATTGAGAACTGCTCTTTCCGTATCGAATAAATCTATGGAACATTAATGTTGACCAGTATTTTAGAACCAGAGGCTGTATGGCTTTCGGTAGTTCCTTTTTACCAACCTGATATTGCAGCTCGGTTAATACAGTTTGACGAGCATGTTCTTTTAGAAGTCTTTGCCTGGTTTGTTTTTCATTTTCATTTTGTTTGCCCTGCTCAATCTTTTCTAGTCGGTTGAGTGCTTTTAGGGCTGTGTGAAAACTGACAATGTTTTTATTAAAGCTGTTTAATAGTTGGCCAATAATAAGTTCGATAGTTTTTAGAACAGGATCTTCTTTATTGTCTATACCAATGCCAATGTGTGCTATCTGGTCAAGTACGTTTCGTGCAGGATGCTTGTTATTAAAGAAGAATTTTGTGTCCAGCATAGCAATTTTAATGACTGGAATTTGTAATCTTAATAAAACTGATTTAACAGCAGGTGATATATTGATGTCTCTTAAAAAAGCACCAAATATCATTTCAACAAAATCAATGGTTCGGCTGTCAATTTGATTGACTGAACGTGTAATAGCGCCAGGATGTATTTTTGCAACACTATTTAATAGTGCGGTTTTAAAGTCATCAGTATTTATATTAGTTTTTTGCCCAGAAATATATTCTGATTTATATGTGGGCTGTAGTTTTGATAGTGCGTCTATAACTTCCTGACGAGGAAAAACATGTTTGCTTCCGGCACGTCGTAAACTGGTTTGATTTTTATTGGTATCGTCAATGTCGCCATTAATGAACTCATTAATAACGGTGGAGTTATCTTTGATCGCCTTGATTTGTGTTGTGTTCATACCGTGTGTATCTGCGCTCATGTTCTATACCAAATGTTATTCAGCAATTTGAAGAATACAACTTTACATGAAGGCATTTGATGCCTTCTGATTAAGCAACTAGACCATGTGGTTTTAGTTTGCATCTTCTGTGTTACAGGCGGATAGCCTGTTGGATGCGTTTAACATTTGGGGGTAAGCATTTAGATACGCTTTAAAGTTAATCCATTAAAGAAGTATCTGCGTCCTGTGATTTTAGCCCCCCATTCGGGGGAATAGTGTGAGTTAGTTCACAAATTGTTAAGAGGGGGCTAGTAGCTGCTTTTCAGTATCCTGTTATAAACCTAGACCTTAAGGCCCTCTGTATCAAGTATGAAGAGATATAGTGGTAGTAAATTTAAGACATAAGGTTTTAAGGTGCAACTTTAGGGCAAATGATATCCAGCACTTCTCCTGCCTGTTCCCAGGCCTTATCCATAATTTCGGGTAATACTGAAAGTTTCAGGCCTGTTACTTTAAGGGTTTCAGGTTCAAATCCAGTGCTATCGTCCAGTAAATATTCATCAATTTCAGTGTCTGGTCCTATGGCGTTTACTACACAGTTAGCAATATGCACAATGGCTGTTTCAATAGGGTATTTTTTTGCCTTTAAGGGGTTGTGATGGTAGGTAATGACATCTTTCAGTGTGTCTGCCATTTCCCAGTTTTCCATTAAAGCGCCACCTACATCGGCATGGGTGAAGCCCATAGTTTCCTGCTCTGCATGAAATAGTACGCCATCACTTTCACTCGCTCTAAGCAATATTTCCTGTGATAGTTCCGGTTCTTTAAAATAGAGTATGAGTTTGCCCAGATCATGAAGCAGGCCGGCAACAAACAGGCGTTCACCATGCAGGATATTGCAGTGCTTGGAAAGTAATCGTGCGACTATGCCGGTATGCACGCTGTGTCGCCAGAACAGGTCGATGTCAACCAGTTGATTTGGGATGCGCTTAAATGTATCTACCGCAGAAGTTGCCAGCACAAGATTTCTTAAATCATCTTCACCAATAACAGATACGGCACGGCTCACTAATTCAATTTTAACGGCCAGAGCATAATAGGCGCTATTAACAATGCGTAAAATGCGTGCAGTTAATGATGGGTCATGACTAATTACTTCGCCCAGTTGTTTTGCGTTGTGATTAGGGTTTTCCATAACCTGGTTAACGCGAATAAAAATTTCTGGTAATGATATGAGTTTTATAACGCCTTTGACCAGGTCTTCAGGTTTTTTGGTCATTATTATGTTTTTCCTTTGTCAATTTAGGGAGTAGCCCGAGAGACAGGCTTGTCTGTAACATGATAATAGTTTTCTTTTTTGCTACTTGCAGTCAGATTGGCGTGATTTTTGGCAATATTTAGAATTAACCGGGTGGTTGATTTTAAGAAATCCTGCTCTGGCGACCAGTTCGCGTACAGTGCAAAAGGAAGTATTGCAATATTTGCATGTGAATATCAGTTAAAAAGCCGGTATTTTGCACTTATCAATGAACATTAATGTATAATGCGCGACCCTTATATTATGATCTGGAATTCGAGCTGTGACCATTAAATTACGCAATGTTGCCATTATCGCCCACGTTGACCATGGCAAGACAACACTGGTTGATGAATTGCTGAAGCAATCCGGCACTGTAGATACTCGTGTTGAAATGGAAACCTGCGTTATGGATTCCAATGATCAGGAAAAAGAGCGTGGCATCACCATTCTTGCTAAAAATACAGCCATTAAATGGAATGACTACCGTATCAATATCGTAGACACCCCGGGACACGCTGATTTTGGTGGTGAAGTAGAGCGCGTATTGTCTATGGTTGATTCAGTATTGTTACTGGTCGATGCGCAGGAAGGCCCTATGCCGCAAACACGTTTTGTGACTCAGAAAGCTTTTAATATGGGCTTTAAGCCGATTGTGGTTATCAATAAAGTAGATAAACCTGCTGCACGTGCTGACTGGGCACTGGATCAGACATTTGAGTTATTTGATCAACTGGGCGCGACTGACGAGCAATTAGATTTCCCTGTTATATATGCCTCAGGTCTGGGTGGTTTTGCCAGCCTGGATGACAAGGTCACAGAAGGCGATATGACACCATTACTTGAAGCCATTATCGAGCATGTACCTGCGCCGGATGTCGATGCAGAAGCGCCATTCCAGATGCAGGTAAGTGCGCTGGATTACAACTCATATGTGGGTGTTATTGGCATTGGTCGTATTAAGCAGGGCAAAGTTAAGCGTAACCAGGCACTGAGTCTGATTGATCATGAAGGTAAGGTTCGTAACGGCGTACGCATGCAACAGATACTGGGCTTTCATGGTCTGGAACGTATTGAAGTAGAAGAAGTGCAGGCGGGCGATATTGTCTGCTTTAATGGCATCGATAAATTAAATATTTCAGATACGCTTTGTGATCCAGAAAATATTGAAGCAATGCCGGCACTGTCAGTGGATGAGCCAACCCTGAGCATGACTTTCCAGGTTAATAATGGCCCACTATCAGGCAATGATGGAAAATTTGTAACCTCGCGTAATATTTCAGATCGTCTGGATCAGGAGCTGATTCATAATGTGGCGCTGAAAGTAGAGCCGGGTGAAACTGGTGATAAATTCCGTGTTTCAGGCCGTGGTGAGCTACATTTATCCGTACTTATCGAATCTATGCGACGCGAAGGTTTTGAATTGTGTGTAGGCCGTCCAGAAGTTGTCATTAAGGAGATTGATGGCAAACTGTGTGAGCCATATGAACAGCTTACAGTTGATGTGCCCGATGATTCTCAGGGTGCTGTAATGGAACAACTGGGTTTACGTAAAGGCGAGCTAAAAGACATGGTGCCCGATGGTAAAGGTCGTGTTCGTCTGGATTACATTATCCCAACACGTGGCCTGATTGGTTTCCGTACAGAATTTTTAACGGCAACAGCGGGTAACGGCCTGCTATATAACATATTTGATAGCTATGGTCCCAAGCTAAATGTGGAAATTGGCCAACGCAGCAAAGGCGTGTTGATTTCAAATGGTGCAGGCAAGGCATTGTCTTATTCAATATATAACCTTCAGGAGCGTGGCAAGATGTTCCTGTCTCACGGCGATGAAGTATATGAAGGTATGCTGGTAGGTATTCATGCGCGAGACAACGATCTTGTGGTTAACCCACTTAAAGGCAAGCAGCTAACCAATGTTCGTGCATCAGGTACAGATGAAGCCTTAACCCTGACCACGCCTATTAGAATG
>CAZFUY010000077.1:0-14889 GCA_964522445.1 uncultured Thiotrichaceae bacterium
CATTAACTGAAGCCGGTTATGCACCAGAAATGGCATACTTTGAATGTCTGCATGAGCTGAAATTAATTGTTGATTTAATGTTTGAAGGCGGTATCGCTAACATGAATTACTCAATTTCTAATAATGCAGAATATGGCGAGTATGTAACTGGTGATAAAGTTATAAATGAAGAAAGCCGAAAAGCTATGCGTGAAGCTTTGCGTAATATTCAGAATGGTGATTATGCCAAGCGTTTTATTATGGAAGGAGCAACAAACTATCCAGAAATGACAGCGCGCCGCCGCAATAATGCAGCGCATCCCATTGAAGTCGTGGGTGGTCAGTTACGTGAAATGATGCCATGGATTCAGGCAAATCAGATTGTTGATAAGACTAAAAACTAAACCTGTCTTCAAATAATTTGATTTAAGTAGGAAGGAGGCCAGTTGCCTCCTTCTTGTTTTGTAGTAACAAATACACACAAAAGATTTGACGCAAAGACGCAAAGTCGCAGAGAATACATATATTATTCATTGCATCTTTGTATCAAAAAAAGAAAATAAACAATGCAACTCAAGAAAAAACCCGGTTACCGCCGTCGTGGTATTTATCTACTGCCAAATCTGTTTACAACAGCGGCATTATTTGCTGGTTTTTATGCCATTGTTGCCGCTATAAATGGCCGTTTTGAACTGGCCTGCGTTGCTGTTTTTATTGCTATGTTGCTGGATGGTCTTGATGGTCGTGTTGCTCGTATGACCAATACTCAAAGTGAGTTTGGCGCTGAGTATGATAGCTTATCTGATATGGTGTCATTTGGAATGGCTCCATCATTAGTGGCTTATGTCTGGGCTTTTTCATCGATGGTTGATATGGGATGGCACTGGGGTAAATTAGGCTGGATGGCTGCCTTTATTTATACCGCCTGTGCGGCAATGCGATTAGCGCGATTTAATACGCAGATAGGTGTTTCTGATAAACGCTATTTTCAGGGGTTGCCAAGTCCATCGGCTGCCGGTGTTGTTGTTGGTTTTATCTGGGTTTGTTTTGATTATGGTATCAAGGGGGCTGATGTCGCTATTCCCCTGCTTATTATAACGGCCTTATCTGGCATCTTAATGGTCAGCAATATCCTTTATTACAGCTTTAAAGAAGTTAACCTTAAAGGCAAAGTGCCTTTTATGGCGATACTGATTATTGTACTTGCCTTTGCACTGGCATCAATTGACCCTGCTGCGGTTCTGTTTACTGTTTTTTTGGGCTACACAATTTCCGGGCCTTTATTAAGTATTGTCAGACGAATACGAAAAATGAAAAGATCTTGATGCAGAGGCAATGCCAGTAAATTAAAGAAAGTTCAGCTCATTGCAGGGCGCGCCGTGCGCACCAAAATTTCTGTGCCCCTGTGTCTCCGCGTCAAATACTTTTTAGGTCTTGGCAAAATGGTAGATTCTGGTTATAGTCGATAACATGAATTTTAAAATAACAAAATTTCCTTTCTATCTGGCAAATATGGCTAGCATTTCCCGCGGCCAGTCTTTCTCTCTCCATGCTTTATTTCTGCTACTGCCTTTTGGCAGATAAGATGATTCCTGGCGAGGAGAAATACGCAATCAAATAAAATACCATGAAATTTAAAATTAAAACTGATTTGCGGAGCAGGTCATGAGTAATGAAGACAAATTAATTATTTTTGATACAACATTGCGTGATGGTGAACAAAGCCCCGGCGCATCTATGACAAAAGACGAAAAGGTGCGTATAGCCAAAGCACTGGAACGTATGCATGTTGATATTATTGAAGCGGGTTTTCCTATCGCCAGTCAGGGCGATTTTGAGTCAGTGCAGGCTGTTGCCGAAGCCATAAAAGATAGTACAGTTTGTGGACTGTCTCGAGCGCTGGCAAATGATATTAGCCGTGCAGGAGAAGCGCTGAAAAAAGCAAACTCTTCACGCATTCACACTTTTATTGCTACCTCGCCCATACACATGAAAATGAAATTGCGCATGGAGCCAGATGCTGTATTGCAGCAGGCAATTGATGCTGTAAAAATGGCGCGTAAATTTACTGATAATGTAGAGTTTTCACCTGAAGATGCAGGTCGTTCAGAAACTGATTTTCTGTGCCGAATTATTGAAGCAGTAATTGATGCTGGCGCAACTACCATTAATATTCCAGATACAGTGGGTTATAACCTGCCTGACCAGTTTGGGAATTTAATTAAAACATTAATCGAACGTATTCCTAATTCTGATAAAGCTATTTTTTCGGTGCATTGCCATAATGATTTGGGTCTGGCTGTAGCGAACTCTTTATCTGCTGTGCAAAATGGAGCGCGTCAGGTTGAATGTACAATCAATGGTTTGGGTGAACGTGCGGGTAACGCCTCTCTGGAAGAGGTGGTTATGGCGGTGCGTACTCGCAGAGATTTATTTAGCTGTGATACCAATCTGGATACAACGCAAATTGTACCAGCATCAAAACTGGTTTCTGGTATCACGGGTTTTCCTGTGCAGCCAAATAAAGCTATTGTAGGCGCTAATGCTTTTGCACATGAATCAGGTATTCATCAGGATGGCGTATTAAAAAGTCGTGAGACTTATGAAATTATGCGAGCTGAAGATGTTGGCTGGAGTGAAAATCGACTGGTATTAGGTAAGCATTCTGGGCGTAATGCATTTCGATCACGACTTGATGATTTAGGTATTGAGTTTGCTTCAGAAGAAGAACTGAATGATGCCTTTACCCGATTTAAAGATCTTGCTGATAAAAAGCATGAGATTTTTGATGAGGATTTACAGGCTTTAGCTGCGGAAACAAACTGGTCATCAGAAAATGAACAATTTAAATTAGTCAGTTTAAAAGTATGTTCTGAAACAGGTGAAGTACCTGAGGCAACCGTTGTTGTAACAATGGACGGTGAAGAACATACTTCAACATCACAGGGTAGTGGTCCTGTTGATGCAGCATATAAAGCGATTGAACAGGTGATAAACAGTGATGCAGAGTTGCAACTGTATTCGGTAAATAATATTACCAGTGGTACAGATTCGCAGGGTGAAGTGACTGTGCGCTTATCCAAAGGTGACCGTATTGTTAATGGGCAGGGTGCTGATACTGATATCGTTATTGCATCTGCGAAAGCGTATATTAATGCATTAAATAAAATTGTTTCATCGACAGGACGAGAGCATCCACAACTTGGGGATGTGTAATTTTTGTGCAAAGGGCAGATGATAATACAGAAATAAAAAGTGAGCAGGGACGCTTGCTTACTGAAGCATCCCGGCTTCAGTATTTACAGGCTATGGGTATTCAGCCCTGGTTTTCAAAATTTTCCAACACGCTTGATGCTAAAGAAGAATCGCTGACTGCGGAAGGCGAAGTCATGCTTCAGCAACAGCCGTCTTCTGCTTCTGTTACAACTAAACCTGAAATTGTTATACCTGTTTCTGATGTGTCATCAATGGACTGGCCGCAATTACAACAGGTCGTGAGTCAATGCCAGTTATGTGAATTACACAGACTACGAACACAGGCTGTTTTTGGTATGGGAAATCCCGCTGCTGATTTATTAATTGTGGGCGAAGCCCCTGATGTGGATGAAGAATTAAAAGGCGAGCCATTTGTTGGTCGAGTTGAATCTCTGTTAGATGGCATGCTAAAGGCTATTGGCCTGGATCGTCAAAAAGTTTATATCACCAACGTTATAAAATGCAGAACACCGGATGATAGAAATCCACATACCAGTGAAACCGTGTGTTGTGATGCGTATTTACAAAGACAAATTGAACTAATTCAACCTAAAATTATTTTAGCGCTTGGGCGCATTGCTGCGCACCATTTATTACTAAGTCAGGAGTCGTTGGGAGCGTTAAGAAGACAAGCTCATAGCTACAATGGTATTCCATTGATTGTTAGTTATCACCCCGCTTATTTATTAAGGAAGCCATTAGAAAAGCGCAAATCCTGGGAAGATCTGCTAAAAGTAAAGAGTGGTCTCATTCATTCTTAAATAATTGCTTTGTATAAAATTTCATAATGAGAGCTTTGCACGAGATACAGATTATAAAAAACTAACCACATTTTTGTCATTCCTGCGTGCTTTTAGCAGGAATCTAGTGACTTTAAAGCTTTAAGACCACTGGGTCCCGGCTCAAAAGCATACTGGGATGACGGGATTTGTTTCGTGCAAAGGCCTCATAATAATTAATTTATGGCAATAAACCCATCTATAGAACCGGCTACTGGTTTCAGGCCTATGTTGTTTGAAGATGTTGCTCGGATTATGGAAATAGAAAAATTAATTTATGCACATCCATGGACAGCAGGTATTTTTAAAGACTGTATTCGAGTAGGTTATAGTTGCTGGGTTTATGAAATTAATAATGTTATACAGGTTTATGGTCTGTTATCTATCGCGGCTGATGAGGCGCACATTTTAAATTTATGTGTTGTACCCGACTATCAGGGGCAGGGGCTGGGTAAAAAAATGCTTCACAAGTTACTTGATGTCGCTGAAGAAGATAATGTTGAATCTATTTTTCTTGAAGTTAGAGTATCAAATGAGGTTGCGACTAAATTATATGAACAGGAAGGATTTAATCAGTTAGCGGTTCGTCCTGATTATTATCCGTCTGATGAAGGCAGAGAAGATGCTCTGGTTTTTGCCAAAACATTAAATATCACTGATGAAGATTAATAAATCAGAAAAACCCCTGTTACTGGGAATTGTTTTGTCCTTCCTTGTGCTAATTATTTTATTTCCCTCGACAAAAAAAGTACCATCACCCTGGCAACTGGTTTCTTTGCCAGATATTTCAGTTCAGCCTCTGCGGCTTCGAGTCGTTCATGCTGTAAATTCACGATTTAATTCATTGACGGATGAACAGTTTTCAAGAGTACTGGAGCATACTCGTTTTATGGTTAAGCAGCATTTTAATCTTCATGTGATTTTTGAAAAGTCTGAAAACATATCAGTTGATAAAGTGTTTACCTATTTGCCAGAGCAGGTACAATCTGAGCGTAAGCAACAGATAATTAATCTAAATAAAATTTCTGATGCAAGTTTTAATAGTATGTGGCATTCCATTTATTCATCACTGACACAATATAAAAATAATCCAGATTCAGTTATAAATTATGCAAAGCCCTATTTAATAAATAATAAAGATGTTACTGATTTAGCAACCTTAACAGACAGGCTGGTTGAAACGCTTATTGTGCGAGGCAGGTACTGGAGTCGTTATAAAGCAGAAGATGGAAATCCTGTTGTTGATGGCTCTGCGTATAATCAATGGGTGTGGTGGGATTCTTTAGGTTATGGAAACTTACCCTATGAACTGGTTATTACTAATCAGCTAGTTGTCAGCGCTGAAGTTTATGGCATGGCTGTTCATTCATCATTACGTGGTGGTATTACAGCGGGCACTACAAGTTATAGTAAAGATAGTCGTTATAATACTTATGTTTATGCCAGCATATTTCAGATTATGGAAAATGCGCCCATGCTTGTGAAACTTCGGGATGGGGAGCAATATTCAGAACAACAAATTATTGAATATACAGCCGCACTCATTACCCATGAACTGGGCCATATGTTTTTTCACTATGCACATCCTTTTAATATTAATGCCTGCGTTATGAATCCTACGCCTTTATTAAAATACCGTCAGTGGTATGAGGGCTTTGATGTTGAAGCATGTAAAGCGGGTAATTATCCTATGATGCAGCCAGGGGCGGCTCAGATTGATTTTAATCAGGGGTGGTGAAGAAAGTTGTAAGTTATAAGACATACAACTTATGAGTCATATTTTGTTATAATCCCGCCTTTATTTTTCTAGTATAAGCACTTATGTCTGAATATCTCCAACAAATGCAACGTCGTCGCACGTTTGCCATTGTCTCCCACCCTGATGCCGGTAAAACCACATTAACTGAAAAGTTGCTGCTGTTCAGTGGTGCTATTCAATTGGCAGGTACTGTAAAAGGCCGTAAGGCAGCTCGTCATGCAACATCTGACTGGATGGAACTGGAAAAGCAGCGGGGTATTTCGGTTACATCATCTGTGATGCAGTTTCCGCATAATGACTGCATTATTAATTTACTGGATACACCGGGTCACGCCGATTTCTCTGAAGATACTTACCGAACTTTAACGGCAGTCGATTCTGCTTTAATGGTTATTGATGCGGCGAAAGGTGTTGAAGAACGTACCATTAAACTGATGGAAGTATGTCGCCTGCGTGATACACCCATTATTACTTTTGTTAACAAAATGGATCGAGAAGCAAAAGAGCCGATTGATCTGTTAGATGAAGTAGAAACAGTATTAAATATTCAGTGCGCGCCCATGACATGGCCAATTGGTATGGGCAAAAATTTTAAAGGAGTATTTCATCTTAATGATGATAGCGTGCATTTTTACAGTGCAACTCATGGCGGAAAAATCCAGCAAGGCGATGTAATTCAGGGGCTGGATAACCCTGAGTTAGACGAAAGATTAGGCCCCATGGCGCAAGAATTAAGAGATGAAATTGAACTGGTTAAAGGCGCTAGTCATGAGTTTGATCTTGACGCTTATCGGCAGGGTAAATTAACGCCTGTATTTTTTGGTTCGGCGATTAATAATTTTGGTGTTCAGGAATTACTTGATTCATTAGATACCTATGCGCCATGGCCAAAAGAGCGTGATGCTGGTGCACGTGTTGTTAAAGCGGAAGAAGAAAAATTTACCGGATTCGTTTTTAAAATTCAGGCAAACATGGATCCTCAGCATCGAGATCGTATTGCTTTCATGCGCATATGTTCTGGACAATATACAAAAGGCATGAAGGTAAGGCATGTGCGTCTTAAAAAAGATATTAAGTTAAGTGATGCGCTTACCTTTATGGCCTCTGATCGAGGCCATGTTGATGAGGCTTTTGCGGGTGATATTATAGGTGTTCATAACCACGGCACGATCCGCATTGGCGATACTTTTACTTTGGGTGAAGATTTGGCCTTTACAGGTATTCCTAATTTCGCACCCGAATTATTTCGTCGAGCACAGTTGCGTGATCCATTAAAAATGAAAGCACTGCAAAAAGGTTTGATGCAATTATGTGAAGAAGGCGCAACTCAACTGTATCGTCCGATGATAAATAATGACTTAATTTTAGGTGCAGTAGGTATACTGCAATTTGATGTGGTTGCGCATCGTCTGGAACATGAATACAGCGTGGATTGTTCGTTTGAACATGTAAATGTAACAACGGCACGTTGGGTGGAATGCAGTGATGAAAAGATGCTGTCAGACTTTAAAATTAAGGCGACTAATAACTTGGCATTAGATCATGCAGGTGATCTTGTTTATATCGCGCCAACCCGTGTTAATTTAGATATGACCATGGAGCGTTGGCCGGATATAAAATTCCTGTCTACACGCGAACATGGGATTTATGAAACTGAGTAAAAAATAATGTTTGTGAATTTCGCGAACTAGTCATAAGCAGACTTCACGGTTTGTGAAAAATATTTTATTTTCTAGAAGAATAAATAAACTGATCGGGTCCCTGTTTATCAATAATAATCTCCAGACCAATATCAGGATATGTCCAATGTTCTACGTTCTCGTTAATTTTTTCTTCACTGGCAGCAGGCCCAAATCGTTGCAGAATAATATCTATTTCATAATCTACTGATGGTTTGTAAGTTAGTTTAGAAACAACAGCTGTTAATAAATCCATTTCGATATTTTCAGGTAGGTGCATGCTATTTAGCTTATCATCCTGTTCTGCTGATTTTTTCAGCTCAGCAAGTTTTGCCTCATCAAGGTCATATAAAAGCTCAATTTCTGCAATCAGGCCAGCCAGATTTAATTCATTATAAACAGCAATAAGCTGTAATCTATTCTCATTTTTAACAAGACGAGTATCCGCAAAACTGGCCAGTATTTGATTGGCATCCTGAATACGGGTTTTTCCTAAAGTAATGCCAAAAACTCTGATATTATTATTTTGTACAATATCAATATTCCAGGGCGTGTATGTTGAGTTGCTCTCAAAGCCTTTGCCACCAATGACCATAATCATTAGTGCGCAGCCAATCATAATAAATATAAGAAGAGTTCGGTTCATAGCCTGTATTTTATGACATTTTGGTTAAATTTTTTGATAAATATGAACTATATAATTAATAACTCGAATAAAAACAACAAAGGCCTGGCTACCTGCAATATAGTGTAATAGCCGGGTTAGGTATGTCTGGACATGAAATTCACGCTAAAGAGTATAGATTCAGTTCTGGTAGCTTTGAATTTGCTATCGGCTGCTTTACTTGTTTCTGTATTGATTTATTTATCTAATCTACTGGAAATACAGTCACTGATCTATGCGGTGATTGCATTAATTTTATCTCAGAGCCTGCTGATTATTGTCAGCATGATCAAACGAAGAAAAAAAGATCAGTTGTTTGCACAGGCTGATGTACTAATTGATCAATATTTACAGGGGCAAAGTGATAATACACAGCTAGAATCGACTCTTCAGTCAGCAGCAATAAGCGCCTTTGTTGCTCACTTTAATACGATGCTTAATCAGGCAATAGCCAATCGGTCTTTATTTGGTGATGTTGCTGGTCGGCTGGCAGAGCAGGGGCATGAGCTATCATCCATTGCTAATGATATTACGGATCGTATGCAGGAGCAGGCAGGTGCTACTGATAATGTGCAGGCTAAAATTGACCGTATGCATCAGGTTATAACTGTTGCCTCATCCGTTGCAGGTCAGGCAAGTGATGTGGCGGGTAAGTCTGAAGCAGAAGGAAATAGCGGCAAGGTTGTTATGACCGAAGCCATTGGTAGTGTGATGATGCTGGTGGAATCGGTGAATGATGCGGGTGATATTATTAATACGCTGGGGGATGATAGCAAAGCCATTGGCAGTATTATTGAAGTTATTAAAGGTGTAGCAGAACAAACTAATTTATTAGCTCTTAATGCCGCTATAGAGGCTGCACGAGCGGGTGAGCAGGGGCGTGGCTTTGCAGTTGTGGCGGATGAAGTCCGTTCTTTAGCCAGTCAGACACAGGATTCAGCACAAAAGATTAATGAAATTATTACCAAATTATTAGATCGTGTGAAACATGCATCTGATGTTATTGGTAGCAGTGTAGAACAGGCCAGTCAGTCTGAGGAACAAATGGAGCTGGTGATAATGTCCTATTCTGAGCTGGTTGGATATATGGCAGAAGTTAGCGTGTTGTCCAGAAATCTGGCGCAGACGACGAATGAAGAAACGGACTCAGTTGCTATTGCTGTGCAAGAGTTGACCGATATACAGAAATCATCCAATGAAACCCTGGAAAGAGCCAGTCAATTGAGTGCGACCAGTATGGAGCTGGGTAAAATGGGTGAGCAGTTGGGGATTCTGGTTGGTGGATCTAGTGTGCCCACAACAGACTCTGTTGATGATATTGAGGGTGTTGATGTTGTTAAGGATGATAGTGTTGAACTATTTTGAGGCTGTAAATAGTTAATGTGTGGTCTGTTTGATTTGACACATAATGGTTGTTTACATTCTGTTGCGAACTTCTAAGGCCAAAAGATTCTAAACCTGATTTGCCTGGGGATGGACTGCGCTCTTTGCGTGGTCTCACAATGGGGACGGAGCGCCAAAAAATGGCGGTCTTTCCCCGAGTAAAATAACGGCCAGCTGCTTTCTACTAGTTCAGGTAAAATTATTTGGAAGTCAGCTAATGACTAGTTTCTGATATTACTAACGGCTAAATAAAATCTGAATTACTCAAAATAAAGAGACTAAATGCTTAAAGATAAACAGGTCTGGGGATGGATTTTATACGACTGGGCCAATTCAGTTTTTGCTACTGTAGTTATCGCTGGTTTCTTCCCTGTTGTATTTAAACAATATTGGGCGGAAGATTTGCCGTCTGATGAAAGTACCTTCTGGCTCGGCACAGCCAATTCAACTTCCAGTTTGATTATTGTTTTACTTGCGCCATTGCTGGGTGCTGTTGCTGACTGCGGAGGCATTCGTAAACGACTATTAATAATATTCATGTTATTAGGCGTGTCGGCAACGTTACTTATATATCCTGTTGCTGCAGGGCAATGGTGGCTGGTTTTATATTTATATATCATTGCTATATTTGCTTTTATGGGCAGCAATATTTTTTATGATGCATTGCTTATTGATGTCAGTTTCGACCATCATATCGATAGAGTATCTGGCATGGGATTTGGAATGGGTTACCTGGGAGGTGGTATTTTATTAGCTGCATGTGTATTCATTTCCCAAAATGCAGAAACATTCGGCTTTAGCAGTACTATGGATGCGGTACTATTTTCATTTGTGTTAACTGCATTTTGGTGGCTGGTTTTTTCCATACCGCTGGCTTTCTGGGTTAAAGAATCTAAACCTGTAATAAAATCTTCAGCTAAACCTGTTGCCCAAATCTTTAAGGAAGTTGCCCAAACATTCAGACATATTTTTGGAAATAAACAAATAGCATTATTTTTGCTCGCCTACTGGATTTATATTGATGGTGTAGACACCATCATCCGCATGGCTGTTGATTATGGCCTGTCTATAGGTTTTGACTCTAATGACCTGATAGTTGCATTATTAATAACTCAATTTGTTGGCTTCCCTGCCGCTATTATTTATACCTATATTGGAGACAAAGTGGGTATTAAAAATGCGCTTATGGCAGGCATCGTGATTTATGGCTTTATTACCCTGTGGGGTTTTTATATGCATACAGTAAAAGAGTTTTACTTTTTAGCTGTAATGATAGGACTGGTGCAGGGCGGGGTTCAGGCTTTAAGCCGATCTTTTTATGCGAGACTAATACCGGCAGATCGAGCGGCAGAATATTTTGGCGTTTATAACATGATGGGGAAAGCAGCCGCAGTTCTTGGGCCGTTGCTTATGGGGGCAGTGGCTATAACGACAAATAATCACAGGTATTCTATTTTATCTATAATAATCTTTTTTATTGTGGGTCTGTTTTTACTCTTTTTTGTTAAAGACCCCGACAGAGATGTAATAGCGTGAGCATACTTATTATAGATTCAGAACCCGGTTCAGAAATTCGATTAAAAGGATTTTTTGAAGAGTATGGCTTTGGGCGTGTTGATATTATTAAAAGTGCAGAAAAGGCGAGAGAGTTTGTCAAAGACAAAGAAGATGCCAGCGGTATTGATGATGTGAGTTTAATTGTTATAAATAGTGAACTGAAAGATGGAGATGGTTTTGAGTTATGCCGTGAAATAAACAAAAGTCGATTGGGCGAACGCGCTTATTTTATTATTCTGGTTAGTAGTGCTGAAAATCAACTGGCAATAAATAAAGCAAAACATAGTCAGGCCGATAATTTTGCTGTTAAGCCCTATGAAAGTACCGGTTTTATTAAACCATTAATGCTATTTGCACATAAAAAAGTTGTGTTACTGGTTGAAGATGATCCAGTTACCCGACAATTAGTTATGTCCATTTTATATAAAAAGCATGTTGAATTAATTGTCGTAACTGATGGCCTTAAAGCCTATAACCTGATTAACTCTATGACACCGCCTAAAATGGTATTGCTTGATATTGGCTTGCCAGGAATGAGTGGCTTAAATCTTATTAGTCATATACGAGAAAAACAGCTGTGGAAAAACACACCTGTTTTAATGCTGACAGGAAGTACCGATTCAGATGATGTTAAAATCTCATTAACATCAGGTGCAAATGATTATATTGTTAAACCTTTTCAGATAGATGATTTTATTGCTCGAACAGACAAATACTTTGAAGAGAAAAAATAGAGTGAAAATACTGCCCCTTAATTCTTTTAAAAATAATACTATTTTCTGTTGCTTATAAAATGGACGTTGCAGATGCCAAACAGGCCTTTATAAACTGGAATGAGAAAAGTTTTGATAATCTTATTGAGCAATATGAAGTAGAGCAGCAATCAGCTTTAAAAGTTCTTCCCTTATTATTTCAAACAAATGACCGATTATTGCCAGGATATAATGGAGCTGATACACCAGCAGGTATTTATGGTTATAAACCTGAGAAAACAGTAGTTGATGCAGCAAAGCATTTTCATGGTAAATTCTCATATCGGCAGGACATTGTTTTAAAAAACACAATAATAGAATCTGTGTTTCTGCAGAAAACTGTACTGGATAACAAATTATCTTTATGGGTGGTTTATGTAGCAAGGTTGAAATCTGATCAGATTGAAGAACTCAGGGGTAAGCTGGAAAGAGTTATTATCTGGTTAAAAAGCCGTAATCTTGATGTTGATGGTCAACTATTAAGTGCTTCCCGTTTAGCTAAAAAATCAAAACCACAGGCATTGTTTCTGGATAGTTTTTATCTGGAAAGTATTTTGCTTGCAGGAAAGTATCCTGTCTGGTGGTTAATACCACCGGAAAAAGAATTAGATTACACTGCTTTTGTTGAGCATATTAAGAAAGCGCGTTTTGTTAATGAAGATGAGTTTATTGATATTGGCAGTATTTCTCAGCTTAGTCATGATGATCTTATTCGGCAGTCTGTTAAGCATGTACAAACAGTTTATCAACAACCAGAAAATAGTTATCTTAATTTACTGTTAACAAGAGTAAAGCAATCCTCATATCCAGAAATTAATGGAGTTTCATATCAGCTAAAACAGAAAATTTATTCAGGTCAGAAAAATATAGAAGAACTTTATGCGCAGTCTATTGTTGTTGAACTATTGCAGCAGGCGATAGCTCAATATGAATCAATAGAACAGCATCTGATGCCATTTAAAAAGTTATTTTCTTTATTATCTAAATATGCCAGAAATACATCGCCTGATATATTTGATGCGTTGTCAGGTGGTTCAGTATCAGGTCTTAGAGACGTGGAAGTTACAGATTATCTGCAACTATATAAAGCACTGTTTTTTGAAGTCAGGCTTGTTTATAGCTCAATTTGTACGCAATATAATAATCAGTTTGAAGAAACTAATGATAACAAAAAATTAAAAATGCTTGCTGATAATATGTTGATGTTTATATCTGAAACTAAGGACAGAGTTTCAGTGTATAACACTCAGGAAAGAACTGAATTTATACTTAATAGAATGTTGTTGCGGCATATTATTAATCCACCAGAGCATAGTTTATGGGATTTAGTTATTGAGCTGGAAGAGGGTGAAGAAAAAACAATAACAGGGTTTAGTAGCTTGCTGGCACTTATTTCATGGGCATGGCTGAATCGTATTGTTGATCAGTCTACACAGGTTTCTATAGATTGCCCGTTACGGATGATTAAGCAGACAGAAGCCTATCATGTACTAGAAGTTTTAACACAGAATATAAATCCTGATTTAGTTAATCATACTTCTGTGCGTGCTTTTGAGCATGCAGCACGACCATTGCAATCGGTTTTGTTTTTTAATTTAGTTATTAATGAAAATAATCTTCAACAGATAAAGCCTATTACATCAGCAGATGATCCATTAAGCTACGGTGAAAATTCTGAAAATCTAATTACAAATTGTGAACAGCTTATTGTTTATGACTGGGGTAATGTTTATACGAAACAGTACTCTGGTGATGATGGCGTGTTTCAGTGCCTGTGTGACTGGATGAAGCATGCACCTCTATCAAGAGGTACGCCGCCAAAGAAACTTCATTTTTTTGGTTATGCTGCCGGTGATAGTACCTATATTGCCCAGCGTGTAGATCAGGTGTATGAAGAGTTAATACAGTTCTTTTATTATAAAAAACAACTGGACGGACGTTTTATTGTAAAAATGGGGGCTGACTATTATCTTGTTGAGGCTGAAGATAATGAACCCCTTCAATATAAAATAGGTAATCAAACTGCATTATATTCTTTTCTGGAACAGGAAAATAAAGAGTATCGGCCTTATGCTTTAGAGCGTTTTGCTCTGGCTGAAACACCCTTAAAAGAAATATTTGAACATAATAAAAAAGATGTGGTGCAAATATTTTTCCGAGTGAAAAATAAAGTCAGTGAAACATGGATTTTAGATGAAAAAGGCTCTCTGTGGTGTGACCAGAATATCTGGTTTGATCTCAGTAGCTTTGCTGCGCACTGGTTATATTTTATGCGAAATATTAGAAGCCGTTTAAAAAAAATAAATTATCAGGAGAAAGAATTGCCTATGCTGGAAATACAGCAAATAAGCAATAACCAGCTGGGAACACCTGGCTTTCATCCCATTGGTTCAGATGTTATTTCAGCTGAGCGAGGTTTTATTGATATACACATTAAAATAACGGCTCAGGGAGAAAAGGATCAAATTAGTTTAATTTGTGATGGTGATGATTTTGATTCAGAAATTTATGGCGATCAGGTGATTATGGAGTGTATGCAACATGCGGCGGAAAGAATGATCGGGGAAGGCAGAAAGCCTGTTTATGTGACTGATATAAATGTGCCTCTGCGAGTCTTTGGGGTAGAAGAACGAGATAACATTCAGGTGCTGCATTTCTTAAAATATAAAAGAAATATCGAAAAGCATTTGAATCAGGTTTTGAATGGATAAGTGACTTATATATTCGTATAAAAATTGACGCAGAGGCGTGAAGACGCAAAGAAAAGAATATTCATGTGTTACTGCGCCCTAGGCGCTGCAACAATAAAAAACTTTGCGTCTCTGTGACAAGTATTTATTGTTCCAGTACGCTAGTTAAAACTATGCACTTTTAGTGCAAGGCTTTAGTTGCTACACACATGCAGTGTGTCAGAACTATTTAAGGAAAAGCAGGGTGGATCAAGCGTAGCGGATCCACCGGTTTTGCTAGTTTTTGTGGATCCGCTACGCTTGATCCACCCTACAGATTAATTAAAATTTAGAATAGTTTCCTAAAGTAGAAGTGTATTATATTTAAGAGAGGACTTTTAGTCCTCAGTAGT
>CAZFUY010000078.1:0-14734 GCA_964522445.1 uncultured Thiotrichaceae bacterium
TTTGTTTGATATGTAACAACGCAGTTATTTTTGTTTGTTCTAATTCCTACAAATGATATTTTTTAATTTATAAGCTGTTGAAATAATTCGATAATATTTAATGGCATGGTGATTGCTCTGTACTTATTACAGATTATTTTTTATTGAGACAGTTACCTGTAAATCAAACACAAATGTACACACCAGCACATATAGTTATTGATGACACCACCTTACGAGATGGTGAACAGTCAGCGGGGGTGGCATTTTCACTGGATGAAAAACTCAGCATTGCCCGTCATCTGGATGCATTGGGTGTGCCTGAATTGGAAATTGGAATTCCTGCAATGGGTACACAGGAAAGAGAATCCATTAAAGCCATAGTCGACCTGGATCTACAGGCAAACCTGCTGGTGTGGTGTCGTATGCAGGCCAGTGATTTGCAATTGTGTGCTGATCTTAATGTGAATATGGTGGACTTATCCATACCTGTTTCTGATCAACATATTTTTAACAAACTGGGTCAGGATAAAAATTGGGTACTGGCTGAAATAAAGCATCTGATACCAGCTGCTTTAGATATGGGATTTGATGTTTGTGTAGGAGGTGAAGATGCCTCACGTGCGGATCAGAATTTTTTAATGCAGGTACTGGAAACTGCACAACAGGCCGGTGCCAGACGTTTTCGTTTTGCTGATACTGTGGGTGTGATGGAGCCGTTTGGCGTAAGAGAACAATTTCAACAACTGCATAGTTGCTGTGATCTGGAACTTGAAATGCATGCCCATGATGATCTTGGGCTGGCAACTGCCAATACCCTGGCTGCAATTATGGGTGGTGCAAGTCATGTCAATACGACAGTGCTGGGTCTGGGTGAACGTGCGGGTAATGCAGCACTTGAAGAAGTTGTTATGGGGCTAAAAAATCTTTATGGCATTGATTCCAATATTAATCTTAAAAATTATCAGCCTGTATCCGATCTGGTTTCAAAGGCATCGGGTCGCCCCATTGCCTGGCAGAAAAGTCTTATTGGTGATGGTGCATTTACCCATGAAGCAGGTATTCATGTGGATGGCATGATTAAAGATCCATTAAATTATCAGGGTGTTGACCCTGCAGAAATGGGTCGCAGGCACCAGCTGGTTTTAGGTAAGCACTCCGGCACTCATGCTGTGTTACGTGCTTATCATAAACTGGGTTTAAACCTGCATAAAAATCAGGCCAGTTATATCCTTGGCTCTATTCGTGGTTTTGTTACAAGAACTAAACGCACACCAGAAACAAAAGATCTTATACAGTTTTATGATCAGTTATTAGAATTAACACACTTGCATGCTTAACCTGTAAAAATCAGTTGAGGTAAATATTATGCTGGAATCAGAACTTAAATTAAATATGGATGAGTTAGAAAGCGCTGAAGATTTTCTGGATTATTTCTCTATAGATTATAAACAAAAAGTTGTACATATTAATCGTCTGCATATTTTGCAGCGATACCATAATTACATCGCACAGATTAAACAATTTCCAGACAATGATAATAAATTATATGTACTTTATAAAAAATTACTTCAGGATGCCTATGAAGATTTTGTTAAATCTGATGCCTTAACAGAAAAAGTCTTTAAGGTATTTCATATGCATGAAGCTCAGGAAACATTTGTGCCTTTAACAAATTTAAAAACACAAACTTAGAGCTGGATTAAATATGCTACCTCATTTTAAATTTGGTGAATCTGTTCGGGTAACCCGTAATGTACGTAATGATGGAACTTATCCTGGTATAGGCATTGGTAAAATGTTAGTTAGACGGGGTAGTGTGGGTTATGTTAGAAATATCGGAACCTTCTTACAGGATCAGATTATTTATTCTGTACATTTTATGGATATTAATAAGGTTATTGGTTGCCGTGAAGAAGAACTCATTGGAAAAGATGATCCATGGACTCCCAGTCGATTTGAATTCCGTGACAAAGTGACAACAAATAAAATTCTAACAGTAAAAGATAAAATAATTGCAAAACCTGGTGATGTAGCAGAAGTACTAAAGATATTACCAGGCTTTGTAGAAGATAAACAGGGTGAGATGCAATACCACGTGCATTTCCCCGGCCATACTTTGCAAGTTACTGAATCTATGCTGGAACCAGTAGAAGTAAAAAATTATTAATAAATATAACATCTATTATGAATACTATCGCAAAAAATACGCATAAAGCACCAGAATATACTTATCATTTATTACGTGGTGCGCTGGAAAAATTCCAGAAAAATATTTCTGAATTAAATAATAGCCAGTATCAACAAGCTATAATTATTGCAGATAAAACTTTTTCTCTGGAATCCAGAGTACTATCAACACCAGAAGCACATGATATACAGATACCAGAATCAAAATTGAATGCTGCTATTCAGGAAGTAGAAGGACGTTATACAGACCATAATTCATTTCTAATGGATCTTAATAATAATAACCTGAATGAAGAAATTCTACGCAGATCTCTTTATCGAGAATTAATTTTTGATGTTGTGATAGATCGAATAACTGATAAAATACCAGAAGTTAATGATGTTGATATTCAGATATTTTATCAATTTCATAAAAAACATTTTACAAAACCTGAAAAACGAAAATCTTGTCATATCCTTATTACTATAAATCCAGACTTTGCTGAAAATGATCGTATCTCAGCTCAGTTGCGTATTAATGCTATTGCTGAAAAATTACAGAAAAACCCTGCATATTTTAAAGCACTTGCAAAAAAATATTCTGAATGTCCTACCGCCATGAAAAGTGGTGAGTTAGGAAAAATTATTCAAGGCACATTATTTACAGAACTGGATGCAGAATTATTCAATATGAAAGAAGGTGAAATTAGCAAGGTGATTGAAACTGAAATGGGATTTCATATTTTACTCTGCGAAAAAATTTATAAACCTGTTACAATTTCTTTTTCTCAGGCTAAAAATAGAATAAAACATATTATTCAGGAGAGGCAAAGAAAAGCCTTTCAGAAAGCATGGCTTGAAAAAACTAAGGATAAAGTAAATACCTGAGATATAAAATATTTATTGTTCCAGTACGCCGGGGATACTCTGATCAAGTCTGATTATTTTACGCTGGCTAACTATGTGTCAAGAGCTATTTAAGGAAAAGCAGGGTGGATCAAGCGTAGCAGATCCCCCAAAGTTAGCTAAAGTAGAAGCGTATTATATTTAAGAAAGGACTTTCAGTTCATAGTTGTTGAGTTTATTAGAATCTTCCTAATCTAAATTTAAGCTGCATAAACCACAAATTTGTAGATAATTCTGAATCATTAAGTGCAGGAATATAAGTTATATTTAATGCAACATTCTTATTGCCAATAGACATCATAGGTAATACAGCAGGAAAGGGGTTATTGTCATTCACATCTGCTTTTGTCATTACAAAACCAGTTAACCCTGCATCCAGATGAAGCCCCATACTTTGCCATGGAAGTTTATATCTACGGGTAATACCACCACCCACATAATATGATGGTTTTTCAAATGAATCGGAGAAGCCACCGGCATTTAAATATGGAATCCAGTGTTTATTAAAGTTTTTAAATTCATATTGAAAACCAGCACCAAGATTCTTTTCATTTAAGTTCAATCCTGGCTTTTTATCTAAATGAATCGATTTTCCATTTAATACAAAATACAGTTCACCCGCATGTGCTGACTGTGCATGTATTAATGTGAAGAATGAAATAAAAATTGCAAATGCAATGTAGCTAAATTTATGAAGGTTTATTGTTTTTAACACTATGATCATCCATCAGCTGTGGTTTGCTGTTTCCAGGAAGATCTCTATGAATGAAACAATTTTCCTGGACCGGTTAAATACCCGATACGATTATCATTTTGTTAAAACGACACCTTTTAAGTGCCATGAAATTAAGCTTAGCTGTGTTTTTTAATTATTCTTTTTTTATCAATGTATTTGCGATAAAAGGTAGTAAATTATCTATTTACGGTAGAAATAAATATTTTTATAAGACCCTGATGATTATAAAAAAATATTGTGTATTTGAAATGCATTGTTCTTTATTTTAAAAAAACTATTAAATATCAATTAATTACAGCATTAATTTAAAGTTATTGTTTAGGTTGTTAACAATAATATGAAACAACAATTCTATCAATTACTAATATTACTTGAGACATTTGCACGAAACAAACCCCGTCATCCCGGTATGCTTTTAAGCCGGGATCTAGCGAGATTCCTGCTAGAAACATGCAGGAATGACGATAAAACGGGTAACTATTAAAATAATTTTCTCTCGTGCAAAGGTCTCTACTTAGTAATTATTTTAAAATTAATATTGGAAATTAAGCATGATTGCTTCTGAAGTTGTTAAGCACTGCTAGTGATGGCTTAATTTTTCATGCTAATTCTAATAAAAGCTTTCAACGCAGGCTATTATAAATAGTATTAAAAATTAAAATAAAGTGTATGAATGTTAAAACCAAGCATCAAGACGATTACCATAAATAAGCTGCTGTCATTTTTGATATTAGCAGCCATAATAATGACTATTGTTATGGCATTTACTTTCAGAGCACTCTCTCATCATATTGTTCAGGATGAGGCTATTTCAATTTCTAAAATAATTAAATCTGGACTTACCGCGCATATGAAAGCGGGGATTATGGATAAAAGAGACTATTTTTTGAATGAAATTAAAACAGTCCATAACATTAGTCAGGTGGCAATTATTCGGAGTTCTGCCGTTAACAGGCAATTTGGAAATGGGCATCTGGAAAATAAGACAAATTCTTTATCTAAAAAAGTATTTCAAACAAAATTACCAGAATTCATTATTGATGATTTTGGCATTAATCCAAGTATCCGAGCAGTTATACCCTATATTGCAACAACACAGGGCAGTCTGAACTGTCTTGAATGTCATCAGGTTGAGGAAGGAACAGTACTTGGGGCTGTAGATATCATTCTGGATATTTCCAAATACCGCACCATGGCATCATGGATATTGATGGTACTACTGGTTGCCTCATTGACAATAATATTGCTGATAATTATGCATACCTTAAGAACTGTACAGGTATATATTAAAGACCCTCTGGAAAATCTTATTGTGAGGGCAAAGGCAGCCTATGAAAAACAAGTTCCTGTTAATCCAGAGAACTTTTCTTCCCTTGAATTTGAGAATGTAGCAAAAGAGATCAACAATTTTAATACTGATATCATAGCCAATCAGGATTTGCTTAAACACCTTAATTTTAGACTGGTGGATCTTAATAATGAAATAGAAGATACCCTGAGGGAAACTATATTTACCATAGGGGTAATTGAGGAACGACGTTCAAAAGAAACAAGTAATCACACCCGTCGAGTTGCTGAATACAGCAGATTATTGGCCACTAAAATAGGGCTGCCATTTAGAGATATTGAATTAATATCTGCTGCGTCACCTTTGCATGATATAGGTAAACTGGGTATACCCGATGCAATTTTATTTAAACCAGGCAAACTCTCAAAAGAAGAATTTAAAGCAATGCAGAACCATACTGCCATTGGTTATTCTATGCTTTCGCATTCAGAGCGCGATATGCTGAAGGCAGCGGCTGTAATTGCCCATCAACACCATGAAAAGTGGGATGGAACAGGTTACCCATGGGGATTAAAAGGTGAAAACATCCATATTTATGGAAGAATAGTCGGGCTTTCTGATGTTTTTGATGCACTAATGTCTAAGCGTGATTACAAGGCGGCCTGGCCACTAGAAGATGTAATGGCATGGATCAAAAAAGAAAGCGGTCGACACTTTGAACCCAGGCTGGTTGATATTTTATTTGAAAATCAAGATGAGTTTTTAGCAATTGGTGAGCAGTATAGTCAGAATATAAATCATGAAGAAAATATTAAACCTGATAAGTAAAAATCTTATAAGACAACAAAAAGGGCAAAACTGTACTGTTTTGAGGCTATAGGCTATGCATTTGCAATTTAACATAATATACATTATGCGCAATTCACGACTAAGACAACTCCAGCTAGGAAAAGTGATTTTTAAGATTATTTAACTTTAAAATCAGTAAGTTAAAGAATATTCATTTTATTTAACTTTAAGTTAAAATGCATAATATTCCCCTACATGATTTCAATACAGTTACGTCCCTTATCCTTAGCTTGATATACAGCAAGATCAGCTCGTTTCAATAACTCAGCAAAGCTTTCTTCTCTGTTACTTAACTCTGATATCCCAATGCTAGCTGTTACTGAAATTCCATCAGGATTTAATGACTCTATCGTCTGCAACAAACTTTTTGCTTTATTTTTAGCTGCTTGTGCATCGCATTGATCAAGCAAAATAACAAATTCTTCGCCGCCAAAACGTGCAACAATATCCTCGCTTCGATTTTGCTCATCCATTAGTTTTGCCAGAGCTTTTAATATATTATCTCCTGCTGCATGCCCCAATGTATCATTAATAGTTTTGAAATGGTCTACATCCAGCATTAACAAACTTAGAGTATGCCTGTGACGTTTAGCACGAGCTAACTTGTGTTTGGCGACTTCCAGTAAATAATGTCGGTTATAAAGCCCTGTAAGCTGGTCATGCATCGCCATATTTTCAAGCGCATCTCTTTGCTGTTTTAAGGTGATATGGGTGGCTACCCGAGCGGCAACAATAACAGGGCTTATAGGTTTGGTAATGTAATCCACTGCCCCTAGCAGAAAACCCTGCTCTTCATCCTTTTCATTATCTTTTCCGGTTACAAAAATTACAGGAATGGAAGCTGTATTTTTATTGTTTTTTAAATGCTTACATACCTCATAACCATCCATATCAGGCATTCCTATATCCAGTAAAATCAAATCTGGTTTTTGTTCAGCAGAGGAAAGTTGCAAACATTGTTCTCCTGAAGTTGCCACTTTGATAAGATATTTATCTTTCAAACAGGCAGCCAGCACCTGAATATTGACTGGTACATCATCAACAATGAGTAAAGTTGCTTTATCCATTATTTAACCAGCTTTGTCTGTGTTAAGGTTTATTTTAGTTAATGCTGTTATTTTATTTAATGTAATAATTGCAGCCTTATTATCAAGCTGATTAATTTGCTCCAGTAATAGGTTAAGCAAATTTTGTACAGCAGGTTTAGAGCTGGCATGATTTAACGGATCAAGTTCATCCGAAGTGATAAAATCACACTGCCTGAGTTTTAAATTTAGAGATTGAAGATGAACTGCAAGCTGATCATTAGTTAGTAATAATGATTGTGATTTGCAACCACCCTGCTCTGTATTATAATACTGCTCAAAACTTAATTTAAGTTCTTTATTTGCCTGTAATAACTCTGGCATTAGCTCAGCAACCAGATCCATATTTCCTTTTTTTGCAGCGGCTTCTATAAGTGCTGCCTGCTTTTGTAAACATAAACCACTAAGGTTGGCTGCCACACCTTTAAGTGTGTGAGCCAAATATTGTACTTGCTCATTATCACCATTATCTATTGCCTGCTGCAAATCATTTAAACGCGTTGGAGTTTCATTAAAAAATACACCAATAAGTGTTTTTAACAGATCATGCTTACCCAAAATACGTTTAAGTACAGATTCTTTATCCCATACTGCAAGATCTGTTTTTTTAGTTGTTGAATATTTTTTTTCTGATACCAGCCATTTATATATTTTTTCTAATAGCATATTTGGATCAACAGGTTTTGTTAAGTAATCATTCATCCCTGCACTAAAGCATTTCTCGCGATCACCTGTCATAGCATTGGCTGTCATTGCTATAATGGGTATAGACTTATCTCTTTCACCAACCTTTCCTGCTCGAATTTCACGGCTTGCTTCATAGCCATCCATTTCAGGCATCTGACAATCCATTAAAATAATAGTATAAGGCTTGTTATCTGGAGCATGCTGTAAGCTATTAAGAGCCTCCAGACCATTAGCAACACAGTCTACTGGCAGGCCAATATCTTTTATAATACCTGTGGCAACTAATTGATTAACATGATTGTCTTCAACTAATAATACACGCGCATCTTCTGGCCAGTTTTTATTGTTAAATGCTGGCGAAATGTCTGCTGATTTTTCACCTTTACTATTATGACTTAATGATTTCAGATAATGCTGAGTCAGTAATGGTTTAGCTTGTTGCAGTGCATCACCTCCTTCTGAAATCACTGCCAATGCATCAAACAAATCTGAGGTTGTAGCTGGTTTAGGAAAGTAAGCACTAAAACCAAGTTCAGCAAAAAAATTTGCATCACCCTGATGATTCATAGAAGTCATCATTACTAACTTCATTGAACTAAAATTCTTATTCTGTTTAAGCAGCCTACCTAGTTCAGCACCATCCATATTGGGCATTTGCATATCTAAAAAGGCTATATCAAAAAAAGGCTTATCTGATTCATGAAAACGATGATTACAGATATCAAGTGCCTGTGCTGCATCCCAGGCTTCAACCACAGTCGCCCCCCAATGCTCTAGTTGCCCTCTTAATACTTCACGGTTGGTTGCATTGTCATCCACTATAAGTAAATTAAGTGCCTGTATATCTACCTGAGGCACAACCTGTTGTAACTGATGGCTTTTTCCTAAGACTATATTTATTTCAAAACAGCTGCCTTTATTGGGTTCACTGGTAACACTAATATTTCCTCCCATAAGTTCACTTAATTTTTTTGCGACAGCAAGCCCTAAACCTGTTCCACCATATCTACGAGTGGTAGAAGCATCAACCTGAGTAAAAGAGTCAAACAATTTAGCCTGCTTATCAACTGGAATTCCTATACCTGTGTCTGTAATAGTGCAATTTAATTGATACTGATTATTATCAATTGATTTCATGTTTGCACGAATAACTATTTCACCCTGATGAGTAAATTTAATTGCATTACCTACCAGGTTAGTAAGGATTTGTCGTAGTCGACCAGGATCACCCTTAACCATTGATTGTTCGACACCCGTTAAATCCAGTATCAGCTCAAGCTGTTTGTCCTGAGCCTGATGAGCCATAGATTCTGAAAAGTCACCTAACATGCTACGCAGATTGAAATCCAGTAACTCCAGTTCAAGCTTCCCAGCATCTACTTTTGAAAAATCAAGAATATCATTAATTAAACCTAATAAAGATTGTGCGCTACTTTGAGCAAGTGTCGCACGATGATGCTGGTCTTCATCTAATTTTGTATTAAGTAATAACCCCAGCATACCAAGAACTCCATTCATAGGCGTGCGAATTTCATGACTCATAGTTGCCAGAAACTCGCTTTTTGCTTTTGCATTTAGCTCTGCTTTCTCTAAGGCAGATTCCAGTTCTTCTGTTCGTTCTTTAACCTGTTTTTCCAGATCACCTGCTAATTCCTGTAATTTAAGCTGTGACTCATTAAGATGGTTATACATAGTATTAAATGACTGAGTCAGAATTCCAATTTCATCTGAACTTTGTGTTGCTGGCAGTTTTACAGTTTTATCTCCATCAGCAATTTGGTTAACAATTTTAGTTAAAGACTTAATAGGTGCTAGCAGATATTTAGATAAAAGAGCCATTGCAATACTTAGCAATATAACCACGATAAAAACATTGGCAAACATACGTTTACCAAAATCAGCAGCATCTTTTTCAATTAGACTATGGGATGCCAAACTGCCTACTATTAAAAAATTATTCCTATTGGCTGGATCAAAATAGTGATGATATGTAATTAAGCTGCTGGATCTATCCGCAAGATTATTAATTTTAAAATCATTATTCGTATCTTTTTTAAGCAAGTCTAAACCGGGGAAATCTTTTAGCATCCCCGCATCACCACCAAGGGAAAATGAAAATTGTCTATCATGTTCAGGGTGAAATAAATAGTCTCCATTGGGGTCGGCAATAAAATAACTAACCTGATTTGGCGGAGAATTAAACAACCTGGAAAGTTCTTTAAAATCTGCATTTATTACAATTAACCCTAATACCTCATTTTTATAATAAACGGGAGCTGCAACCCGAACCACTGGTTGCAATGGAAATACAATTTGACCATGCTCTCTATTTAATTCTACAGGGGATAAATATTGTTCACCTGATTTTAATAATAACGTTTCTTTTACATAGGCTCTATCACCTTTTTTCTGTAAATCACTATCGGCAATAACAACTAAATCCTGATCATGCCTTTCTATACGAACAATTTCTTTTCCTTTTTCAGTTGCACCAATAAAACGTGCCTGTAAATATTCAGGCCGTTGTCGTAATAGAGCCGTTAAATCAATTCTAATACGTTCTTTCCATAAACTTGTGGTCATATTACGAAGTTCATCATAACCGTCTCCTTTTACTGCGCGATAATAGCCGGAGACTGATTCGGAACGTCCAATAGCATCAACATCATTTCGTATGCGATCAATATTTTGTCCAAAACGAATGGTTTGTCGTTCAAGATCCTCTGCAAGGCGTTGTAGGCTTTGATGCTGTAATAAATTTGATGCATCTTTATAACTGTATACAGAGGTAATAAGAATGCCTGTTCCAGCAAGTAAAAATGCAAGTAAAGCAAACTTTATTGAAATTGACAGATTCATTTTTCTGCCTTTTTATGTAACAGACTATTTAGCTTAGCTTCTACTTTAATTAGCACTTTATAGACATCTACTGGTTTTTTATTTTTAACTCTTTCTGCTTTTTCAGTTGACTGAGTAATGCCCAGAAAAACTTTAAGCTCTGTAATTTCTGCTTCAATAATCCTAACCTGGTTATATACATCGCCAGGTTTAATTGATGGTCCAGTAGGAATAGCTATATATTCAACATCAAACATTCCTGCTCTACGTTGAGCTTTTAAAACAAGATCAAGTACCTGTTCTGATTTCTTAAAAACATCTTTAGGTACAATTCTTGAATGAATTTTAGTTTTAATTTTGGTTTCAGGAGCAGTAGAAACTTGATTAAAAACAATATTAACATCATTATAAATATCAGTGGCCTTTTGGAAAACCTCATTTGGAGTGAAGCTATTAATACCTAATATAGTGTCTAATAATTCAGATATTTTCCATATGTTATGGTAAACATCACTGGGTGTTTTATTAAAATATTCTTTATTATTGGTACGATTTCTCCAGTAAAAAGATGATATGCCAACATGCTGATAAATTATATCGAGCTGTTCATCTATTAGAAGAACAATATCAAAAACCTCCTGAGGTGTTATTTTTCGCAAGGGGTAGTCTGGTACAGCTGAAATTTTTAACCCTATTTTCTTTCGCAGGACATTTATTTTTTCCAGAGATTCAAGTACTTTTGAATAAACATGCTGGGGTTTAAGGCCTGTTATTTTTGGCACTGATTTTGGTTTTACCTGAATACCCTTTTGTTTACGATAATAACTTAATTCATAAAGGATATGCTCAGTTATGGAATAAACATGACTGGGTGTTTTTATCAGAGATAAACGGTCATATTGTTGCAGGTCTCTTTCCATAGAAAATTCAGGCAAAAGCTGTTGAGCTAATACTGTATTAAAAATAACATCATCAGGTGTTTTATTTTCTACTGATTTTAGCTCGGGAAAATGACGCTCTAACCCCAGTCTATATTGAATCCTTTGCAATTCAGCTAGTACCACGCCCATGGCATCATAAACATCACCGGGTTTAATAACTCTTCTGGGAACAGGAGAAACTTTAATAGGTTTCATCCAGAGATTTTTTTCAGAAAAATTTATCTTTTTTAATAAATTTTGCACTGACTGAAGAGCATGATTAGGTAATTTTCCACGGGGCTTTTCAGGAAGATCAATTGACATACTAAGGTTCTGACTTTGCCTTAAGAATCCTGCCAAATCTAGCACCTGCTGACTCCGAATAAATACTTCAGATGGGGAAATACCACGCAACCCCAGTGACTCATCCAGTGCAATAGAAACTTCACTTAATTTTGCATAAACATGAGCAGGCGTTTTGCCTTTGGTAGTCTTTATATTTTTCTTAATTACTTTAGTTGGGCTATTAACCAACAGGGATAGCTCACTGCGTAAATGAGATACTGCGAGAAAAACTTCATTAGGCGTGATGTCACGGCCAAGGAAGCGGCTAACAGCAATTTCTCCTGTTTTAGCAATGTTTTTTCTATAGCGGTTAATTTTATCAAGAATTTCTGTGGCTTTTTGTAAAACATGACGAGGCTCATGGCCTTCTTCCACTGTTATAACCGGCCAGGGTGTTTTTATACCTGCATTGACTCTTAAATGCTTAACATTTTCTGCCAGTAATAATGCTTCCATATATACATCATCAGGTGTTTTCTGAATTGACTGATTAGCATGAATGGTTGAACAAGAAATAGCTAACAATAGTGTTACTTTAAGGCAAAGCCATGAAATGAAGAATTTATTCATATTTAGCATTTTTTTATAATATACATACTTTAATTTAGTTGAAAAAATGATTTTTCTGCCGAAATTAGTAATATTTTTAATATAAATAGCTTGATTAATAATATAACCTATATTCAGCTTACCCCTGTTATAACAGCAACTATCACTAGAATACAAATAACCATATATTTAGAAGTAGTATTATTTCATATTATCCTGTATTCAGCCTTAATATTTGTAGATAAATGTGTTTCTACAGGACAGAAAGGGATTAAATATTTTATATATTAACCATAAATGATTAAGTTAATTTTATTAGCACAAATATTTTACAGAATCAGCTTATCAAGCTGACAGATATAATAAAAATATACAAATTATGTGGCATGTTGCTGAACATCATTAGATAATCCCATCTTTTCTGGAATTACAACATTTTCTAAGCAATGGCTGAATCAAAACCACCCTCATTATTTTCTGAATTAACTATTCCAGCACCCGGCTCTATTGATACATACGGCCAGCTATATGGCTGTGGTCAGGCTTTAACCATTGTTTCCCTGGCTAATAGAAAATCTGTTCCCATTGTTGTTGTTTGTAAAGATATTCAGCATGCACAGCAGTTAGAACATGAGATCCGCTTCTTTTGTGATAATGATACGACAATACTGAATCTGCCAGACTGGGAAACATTACCTTATGATTTATTTTCACCCCATCAGGATATTATTTCTGAGCGTCTAACGACATTATACAAATTGCCGGGCATTTATCAGGGGCAGATACTTATATTACCTGTCGCCACCCTTTTGCAGCGCTTAAGCCCTAAAGCTTATATCCAGAAAAATGTATTAATACTAAAAGCTTCACAAAAGCTGGACATTGATTCATTCCGTTACAATTTAACTCAATCTGGTTACAGTCTGGTATCTCAGGTGATGGAGCATGGTGAGTTTGCTATTCGTGGATCAATTATTGATATTTTCCCATCGGGTCATGATCTACCTTTTAGAATTGACTTATTTGATGATGAAATTGATAGCATTCGCCGTTTTGATCCTGAATCACAAAGATCACTTGATACCATTGATTCAATCGAAGTATTGCCCGCACGAGAATTCCCATTTAATAACGATGCAATCACTCAATTTAGAAGTCGCTACCGAGAAACAATTGAAGGCGACCCAACCCGTAGTACGATTTATCAAGATATAAGTAATGGCAGTATTCCATCGGGTATTGAATATTACATGCCACTATTTTTTGACCATGTTGAAACTGTTTTTGATTACTTGCCAAAAAACACTCTGTTCTTTTTAGATCATGACATATCAGATCAAATTGAAACTTACTGGAACGATTTAAAACAGCGTTATGAACAACGAAGGCATGATATTGAACGCCCAATATTAGCACCTGAAAATTTATATTTAGAAGCAAAAGAAACGTCTGAAAAACTTAAAAAATACAGCGCTATTTTTACACAATCATTTAAGGGAAATTTAGAAGATAAAATTATTGATTTACCTTTTAATGCACCACCTAAATTATTGCTTCAATCAAGAAGCAACCAGCCTGCTTCTGCCTTAGTTGAATTTATTAATGACTATTCAGGAAAAATTTTATTTGTAGCAGAATCAACCGGGCGTAGAGAAACGCTACTTGAATTATTGCATGATAAAAAGTTTTATCCCCCTGTTTATAAAAACTGGCAGGAGTTTGTTAATAGTAACGACAATCTAGGCATTACAGTTGCTCCATTAGAAAGAGGATTAAAACTTACATCACCCGAACTTTGTATTATAAGCGAACCCCAAATTTATGGGGAACGTGCTCAACAACGACGCAAACGAAAACATACTCGTGATGCTGAAGCGATTATTGGTAACTTAACCGATTTAAATGTAGGTGCCCCCGTTGTACATGAAGAACATGGCGTTGGCCGTTATTTGGGTTTACAGAAACTAACTGTCTCACATATTGAATCAGAATTTTTAACCATAGAATATGCAGGCGGCGACAAATTATATGTGCCTGTATTGTCGCTGCATTTAATCAGTCGCTATACAGGTGCAGACGAAGACCATGCACCTCAACACAAACTGGGTGGTGAGGTCTGGCAAAAAGCAAAACGCAAAGCAGCAGAAAAAATACATGATGTAGCCGCAGAAATTCTTGATTTACATGCCAGACGTGCAGCAAAAGAAGGCTACGCTTACGATGTTGACTTAAATGAATATGCAGCCTTTGCTGCCGCATTTCCATTTGAAGAAACAGAAGACCAGCAAAAAGCTATTGATGCTGTATTAGATGATTTATCATCGCCCATTGCTATGGATCGAGTTGTCTGTGGTGATGTTGGTTTTGGTAAAACAGAAGTCGC
>CAZFUY010000079.1:0-13913 GCA_964522445.1 uncultured Thiotrichaceae bacterium
ATGCCGGCCTGTCACGCCGGAGGTCGCGGGTTCAAATCCCGTCCGGTCCGCCATACAAATAAAAAAGGCTCCCTGATTTTTAGGGAGCCTTTTTTATTTGCATTGTGGTCTGGATGGCCATGAAGAGAACCCGTGTTCAAAAAATTAAAGGATAATATGAGTGCCTGTCGGCACAATGATTTGCGTGTCCTCTTCACACGCAAGAACGGGCGAGCGCAGGGATAGCGCGAATAAATCCCGGTTCAGACTCAATGTAAGTAAGTTAAGCGTTTTGATCATTGTAGTGTGCGCCGTGCGCGCCCTACAGTGACATGAATTTTTCTTAACTTACCTGGTATTGGGGTCAGACTAATTTACCCTTACAGCTGTCTGAAACTCTCTGGAAGCAGTTTTTTTATTGTTTGTATGGAAAGTTGGTATCAAGAAATAACTGGTGTCTTTCGGACAATCCATTTACGTGGTCTCTTCACATATCAAGAACAACTCACAAATACTCAATTCAAGCTTTTGCT
Source organism: uncultured Thiotrichaceae bacterium (assembly GCA_964522445.1). GTDB lineage: Bacteria > Pseudomonadota > Gammaproteobacteria > SZUA-229 > SZUA-229 > CAZFUY01. The sequence goes on from CAZFUY010000079.1 coordinate 513, forward strand.
AATCCCCAGTCTCTAGTATCATTCGCCACCATTGCGACTTATTTAAATAAAAAAGTAACACCACGGGACAACAAGTAAATGCTACAAAGTATTAATGACAAAGCGAAAGGTATTCTTGGCTGGATAATTATTGCATTCATTTCTGTGCCTTTTGCACTTTGGGGTATACAGGAATACATAGGCGGTGCTCCAGAACGTTTTGCAGCTAAAGTAAATGACCATGAAATTTCCATAAGAGATTTCGAACAGGCACTTGCGCGTGATCGCCAGCGTTTACAGACTATGTTTGGTGGTAACTTACCTAATGATGCGGCTTTTGAAAAAAGCATGAAAGAGCGTGTTATCAATCAGCTGGTGGCTCGTAGCATACTGGAGCAGCGTGTTACTGCTGCAGGATATAGGATTTCTAATAAAGCACTTGCCAGAAAAATTCAGTCCATGGAAGCTTTTCAGCAAGATGGTAAATTTATTTCTGCCAGCTATGAGCAAATTTTAAATTCACAGGGCATGAGCGTTTCACAGTTTGAATCTCTGTTTCGATCCGATTTGATTGTGCAGCAATTACAGGATGGTGTAACTAAATCATCTATTATTGGTAAAAGCACACTCGAACAGCTAAATAAATTACAGCAGCAAACGCGTGATATTAGTTATTTAGTATTTAAGCAATCAGGTTATGTCTCTGATGTCAGTATAACGGATGAGGAAATTCAGCAGTTCTATAATGAAAATCAGGATCGTTACATGCACCCTGAACAGGTCAGCATTAGTTATGTTGAATTAAAAGCTGAAGATTTAACTGTTAATGCGTCTGTGGATGAAGAGGCTTTACGTCGTCAGTATGATGATTATATTGCAGGTCTGGCTGAGAAAGAGGAGCGAAAGGCGAGGCATATTCTGGTTCAACTATCTGATAGTGATGATGAGACGACAAAAGCAGAAAAGAAACAAAAAATTGAAAATGCTCTTAGTCAGCTAAAGTCTGGTGCGTCATTTGAAAAATTAGCCAGATCTATTTCTGAAGATCCAGGCTCTGCTTCAAATGCAGGGGATTTAGGCTGGGTGACAAAAGGCATGATGGTGCCTGCTTTTGAAGAAGCGCTTTTCAAACTTAAAAAAGGTGAAATATCAAATGTAGTTAAATCCAGTTTTGGCTATCATATTATTAAACTGGATGATATTAAGGGCAGTCAACCTGAATCATTTGCAAGTAGGAAAGATGCTTTACTTAAAGAGTTAGAGCAGGAAGAAATTAGTAACCTGTTTTATGAACGCTCTGAATTAATGGCGACATTAGCTTATGAAAATGATGATACATTGCAAATAGTAGCTAATGATATGGGATTAAAAATTCAGCAATCAAAATTATTTACGCGTGTTGCAGGCCAGGGTATTGCAAACAATCAAAAAGTTCGTGATGCTGCTTTTGATTCATCTGTTCTAAAAGATGGGCGTAATTCAGATGTTATTGAACTGGGTAAAAATCACATTTTAGTGCTTCGAATTGAAGAGCATAAAGGCGCGAAGCCTAAAACGCTTGATGAAGTAAGAACAATTGTTGAAGCTTCGTTAAAATCAAGTAAAGCAAAACAGCAGGCGCAGGCGGCAGGTTTGCAGGCACTGGCAGATTTGCAGCAGGGAAAATCAATGGATGAGCTGGCCAAAGACAAACGTGCTGAAATGAAAAAGCTGGTTAGTGTTAAACGAGATTATGTGGATGCAGATGCTGAAGTTATAAGAGCTGCATTCCAGATGCCTAAACCTGTTAATAGCAAAAAATCATATAAAATAGTTGAACTACATGATGGTGTTGCAGTGGTTGCTATAAATGCTGTAAATGAATCGTCAGCTGAAGCCAAAGGTGAAGACCTGCTAGCTATAGAGAAACAACTGGAGGCCACATTATCTAATCAGGAAATGACCTCAATTCTTGATTTTCTTGAATCGCAATCTGAAATAATAAAAGCTAAAGAACTGTAATCTGAATATGCTAAAAGCATTTATTAAGCTGCAATTGCATTGGCAGATTTTTATTGCCCTTGCTTTTGCGGTTGTTGCCGGATCTTTATCTGGGCAGGAAGCGGGTTTATTCGGTATTAGCTTTTATCAGGTCTATGACTTCATAGGTACACTTTTTCTTAACGCACTTAAAATGTTAATTGTGCCATTAATTGTTTCATCAATTATTGTCGGCATGATGAATATTGGTTCAGGTGAAACCTTAGGCCGTCTTGGTGGCAAAACACTTATTTATTATGCCTGCACCAGTCTTATTGCAATATTAATTGGTCTGTTTGTTGTTAATCTAACCACGCCAGGCATTATTGATGGCCAGCCTGCAAAAGATATCATTGGTCTGGCTGATGTTAGTGAAGAACTCGTACATAAAGTTGAAGGCAAGGGTGCGGCTGATATTGTTGCTGTTTTTCTTCGCATGGTGCCTGTTAATATTGTTAATGCCGCTGCCAATGGCCAAATGTTGGGATTAATATTTTTTAGTTTATTGTTTGGTTTTTTTCTTACCAAAGTTAAAGAACCGCAGGGTGCAACATTAAGAAATTTCTGGCAGGGACTGCTGGATGTAATGATGGAAATGACAAACTGGGTAATGAAATTTGCACCGATTGGTGTTTTTGCTCTGGTTGCAAAAGTTATTGCTTCTTCAGGTCTGGAAGCATTTAAGCCGCTGGCGATATTTTTTATTTCGGTATTAATGGCACTGGCGATACATTTATTTATTGTTATGCCGCTTATTTTGAAATTCATAGCCAGAGTTAATCCGCAGCGTCATTACAAAGCTATGGCTCCGGCACTATTAACTGCATTTTCAACCAGCTCTTCTTCTGCAACGCTGCCTTTAACACTGGACTGTGTTGAGCAAAGGGCAGGTGTATCCAATAAAGTTAGCAGCTTTACTTTACCTCTGGGCGCAACGGTAAATATGGATGGTACAGCTTTATATGAATGTGTGGCCGCAATGTTTATCGCACAAGCTTATGGTCTGGATTTAGATTTCACAACACAGTTTATGATTGTGTTGGTGGCGCTACTGACATCAATAGGCGTAGCAGGCATTCCTTCTGCAAGCCTGGTTGCAATTAGTATTATTCTGGCAACAATTGGTTTGCCTATGGAAGCTGTTGGTTTAATTCTGGCTGTAGATAGAATTCTGGATATGTGCAGAACTGCTGTAAATGTATTTAGTGATTCAGTTGCGGCTGTTGTGATTGGGCGACTTGAAGGCGAAGAGGGAATCTTGCAGAAAGATTGAGTCCGCAAATAAACGTAAATGTTTATTTTGTGTATTTGCGGACTAATTCTTTTGGCTAATTATTCATCAAACCCACAATATTAAATCCACTATCCACATAAAGTACTTCACCGGTAATGCCGCGAGCGAGATCTGAACATAAAAATGCGGCTGAATTTCCTACATCTTCAATAGTGACATTACGACGCAGGGGCGCATTGTGTTCCACGTGTTCAATAATCTTCTTGAAACCACCAATACCTGAAGCAGCTAATGTTTTAATAGGGCCAGCAGAGATAGCGTTTACACGTATGCCTTCAGGGCCAAGATTATTTGCAAGATAGCGAACATTGGCTTCAAGGCTGGCCTTAGCAAGCCCCATAACATTGTAACCAGAAAAAGCACGTACAGCGCCTAAATAACTGAGTGTGATAATAGAAGCATCTTTGCGGTTTTGCATCATGTGTCGCCCCGCTTTGGCAATAGCTGCAAGGCTATAGGAGCTAACGTCATGTGCCAGATTAAAGCCTTCTCGATTTAGATTATCCAGATAGTCGCCTTCAAGTAATTCTTTAGGTGCAAAGGCGATGGAATGAATAATTATATCAAATGAATCCCAGTAATTATCCAGGTGCTCAAATACAGCTTCTATTTCATTGTCGTCTTCAACATTACAGGGAATAACGATGTCAGAGTCCAGTTGACCTGCAAATTTTTCAACGCGTTCCCGTAGGCGTTCATTTTGATAAGTAAATGCTAATTCACAACCCTCACGGTGCATGGCCTGTGCAATACCCCACGCAATTGATCGATTGCTCGCTACCCCAAAAATCAGCGCACGTTTACCTGCTAAAAAACCCATAGAAACGACTCCTATTAATTATCGTTATGTATTAGTATGCTATCGAACTTTGAATCTGTTTATTTGGAATATAGATAATATGACGTTAAAAACAGGATTGCACCCCCTGACTGCATTTTTTTTAATATTTATAATTTTCTTTAGTCACACTATCCATGCATCTCCATCTATGGCGATGGGCTACACGCCAAAGTACAGTAAAAATTTCAAACATTTTGATTATGTGAATCCAGATGCAAAAAAAGGCGGGAAGTTAGTGCTATCTGGTTTTGGCACATTTGATAGTCTCAATCCTTATATCCTTAAAGGTATCTCAGCGGAAGGACTGTCATTAGTTTTTGAAAGTTTATTAGAAAAAAGTCTGGATGAACCTTTTAGCTCTTATGGCTTATTAGCGGAAGATATAGAATTGGCTAAAGATAAGCTTTCTGTTACTTTTCGATTAAATTCGGCAGCAAAATTTTCGAATGGTGATCCGGTTACAGCTGATGACGTAAAATTTTCATTTGATACGTTAATGAGTGAAAAAGCGCATCCACAATATCGATTTTATTATGCGGATGTAAAGCAGGCTGTGGTGCTGGATAAAAGAAATATACGTTTTGATTTTAAAAAAGTTAACCCGGAGCTGCATTTAATTATTGGAAGTATCCCCATATTTTCTAAAACCTGGTTGAAGGGCAAGGATTTTGACAAGGTATCTGAGGAAAAACCAGTTAGCAGTGGGCCTTATGTGGTCGATAGTTTCTCATTGGGAAAGCAGCTTGTCTTTAAGCGTAATGCTAATTATTGGGCAAAGGATCTTGCGGTCCGAAAAGGAACGTATAATTTTGATAAAGTTGTCTATAAATACTACAAAGATACAACGGTTGCTCTAGAGGCTTTTAAAGCGGGTGAATTTGATTTCTTTTTTGAGAATCATTCAAAACGATGGGCAAGAGATCATGTAGGGCCTCGTTATGACTCAGGTGAAATATTAAAAACTCAGCTCAAACATAAAAATAATGCAGGCATGCAGGGTTTTGTCTTTAATACCCGCAAAGAACTTTTTAAAGACAGACGAGTCAGAAAGGCTATTATTTTAGCAATGGATTTTGAATGGTCTAATAGCCATCTTTTTTATGATCAATATGTAAGAAATGAAAGTTATTTTAGTAATAGTGAACTTGCATCAAAAGGTCTGCCAGAAGGTGAAGAATTAAAACTTCTTGAACCCTTTAGAGAGCAGTTGCCAGAAGATGTGTTTAATAAAGTGTGGCAGCCACCCACAACAAAAAAACCATCATCGCTAAGAAAAAACTTACGACAGGCTAAAAAACTATTTATCGATGCGGGATGGAAGGTAAAAGAGGGTGTACTGACAAATAAGCAGGGCAAGAAATTTAAATTTGAGTTTATGCTAATTCAGAAAGGATTTGAGCGCATACTAGCTCCCTTTGCACGTAATCTGGAAAAGTTGGGTGTTAAAATTAGTTATAGAACCGTTGATGCTTCTTTGTATGAGCGAAGAGTAAGAAACTTTGAATTTGATATGGTGGTAACCAGTTTTGCCGAGTCAGCATCGCCGGGTAATGAATTAAAGAATATGTTTCATTCTCTTTCAGCAGATCAAAAAGGTTCACGCAATCTGGCGGGTATAAATGATCCTGTCGTTGATGCCATGGTTGAAAAAATTATTGCTGCTGAAACACGAGAAAAACTCATAATCGCATGTCATGCACTGGATAGAGTATTATTGCATCAGGAGTATTTAGTGCCTAACTGGTATATAAACGTTCATCGAATTGCTTACTGGGACAAGTTTAAAATTCCAGAAACATTACCACTATATTATGACCCCGCTAGCTGGTTATTATTAAGCTGGTCAAAGAAATAGTCTCAGATAAATCATTTTAGATTAATAATAAATGGCATCGTATATTTTTAAAAGATTGTTACTCATGATTCCTACTCTGGTAGGTGTCATGTTAATGACATTTATTGTTACACAATTTGTGCCTGGCGGTCCTGTTGAACAATTAATTAGCCAGATACAGGGGCGTGGTCAGACAGGAGAGGCCAGTTCTGGAACAGAGGGGCTTTATCGTGGCGCAACAGGTCTTTCAGAAGAGCATGTTGAAAAATTAAATAAGCTTTATGGTTTTGATAAACCGGCTTATGAACGTTTTTTTAATATGATGTTGAACTATGCCAGTTTTGATTTGGGCGACAGTTATTTTCATAATAAATCTGTTATTGATCTGGTTATCTCAAAATTACCTGTTTCAATTAGCTTAGGTGTCTGGTCTTTCTTTATTGTTTATCTTACCTGTATCCCATTAGGCATAGCAAAAGCCATGCGCGATGGTTCATCTTTTGATGTCATTACCAGCACTATTATTTTAATTGGCTATGCTATTCCTGGTTTTGTTTTAGGTATTACATTATTAGTATTATTTGGTGGTGGTAGCTTCTGGGATGTTTTTCCACTTAGAGGGATTGTCTCAGATAACTGGCATGAGCTGCCCTGGTACAGCCAGATACTGGATTATTTATGGCACATGGTTTTGCCTATTATTGCATCGGTGATTGGCAGCTTTGCTGTGATGACCATGTTAACCAAAAATAGCTTTATTGAAGAAATTAGAAAACAATATGTATTAACAGCAAGAGCAAAAGGTTTACCAGAAAATACCGTATTGTATAAGCATGTCTTTAGAAATGCAGTTATACCATTAGTAACAGGTTTTCCAGCTGCTTTTATTGGTGCATTCTTTACCGGTAGTTTATTGATAGAAACAATTTTCTCACTGGATGGTCTGGGGCTGTTGTCTTATGAGTCTGTTTTAAAAAGAGACTACCCCGTTGTGCTTGGAACTTTATATCTGTATACCCTGCTAGGCTTAATTGCCAAATTATTAGCGGATTTAAGTTATGTATTAATTGATCCAAGAATTCAGTTTGAATCTGTGGGGCATAATTAATGGATAATTATTCATGATTAATTATGCGCACGCATCACCCGGTCAACGAGCATGGTATCGATTTAAATCCAATAAACGAGGTTATATGAGTTTATGGATTTTTACTATTTTATTTGTTTTAAGTTTGTTTGCAGAGGTGTTGAGTAATGACAAGCCTTTAGTCGTTCATTATCAGGGTGAATACTATTTTCCTGTTTTTAAAGTTTATTCTGAAACCACATTTGGTGGTGATTTTGAAACAGAAGCTGATTATCAGGATGAATATATTCGTGAGAAAATAAACAAAGATGGAAACTGGTTTTATGAACCCATCAATCCCTATAGTTATTCAACTATAAATTATTCATCTGATTTACCTAATCCTGCACCCCCATCAGATGAAAATATTCTTGGTACAGATGATAGAGGTCGAGATGTACTGGCGCGATTGATTTATGGCTTTCGCCTGTCTGTTATTTTTGCGCTTGTATTATCAGCGATAGGCATAGTGCTGGGTATACTTGCAGGAGCGGTACAGGGATATTTTGGTGGCAGAATTGATTTGTTTTTTCAGCGTTTTATAGAAGTCTGGGGTTCAATGCCTGAACTTTATCTGTTGATAATATTTGCATCAATTTTTCAGCCCAGTGTTGGATTGTTAATTGTATTGCTTTCTTTGTTCGGCTGGATGGGGCTTTCTGATTATGTTCGTGCGGAATTTCTTAAAGGCCGTAATCTGGATTATGTAAAAGCTGCCAGAGCTTTAGGCTTATCTAATCGATCTATTATATTCAGACATTTATTACCCAATAGTTTGACCCCCGTTATTACTTTTTTCCCTTTTAGAATATCAGGCGCTATTTTGGCATTAACCAGTTTAGATTTTTTAGGCCTGGGCGTACCACCATCAACACCCAGTTTGGGGGAGTTGTTATCACAGGGGAAAGAAAATATTGAAGCCTGGTGGTTATCCATGAGCACATTTTTTGTTCTGGTTGGAACACTTATGTTATTGATCTTTATCGGTGAAGCATTGCGCGAAGCAATGGATACAAGAAAGGGATAATTATGACTTCACCATTAATTAAAATACAAAACCTGAGTGTACATTTTCAAACGCCAGAATCGGTTATTGAAGCTGTCAGAGGCATTAGTTTTGATATTCATAAAGGACAGAACATAGCGTTAGTAGGTGAATCAGGTTCAGGTAAATCTGTTACTGCATTATCTTTATTACGTTTGCATGATGAAGCCAGAGCAAAATATTCGTCTGGTGAGATTATATTTGGTGATGTAGATTTGCTTAAATGTGATGAAAATAAAATTCGTTCTATTCGTGGCCGTGATATTGCCATGATATTTCAGGAGCCAATGACATCACTTAACCCTGTTTATCCTGTGGGCGTGCAATTAATCGAGCCCTTAGTGCTGCATCAAAAATTATCAAAAATAGATGCTAAAAAAAGAGCCGTTGAATTACTGGATAGAGTTGGTTTACCTGATCCTTCAAGACTGATAGAAGGTTTTCCTCACATGATGTCTGGCGGTCAAAGGCAAAGAGTGATGATTGCCATGGCTTTGGCATGCAATCCAAAATTATTAATTGCAGATGAGCCAACCACCGCTTTAGATGTGACCATTCAGCAACAGATTCTTGAACTGCTTGGCGATTTACAAAAAGAATTTAATATGTCAGTGCTGATGATTACTCATGATTTAAATCTTGTTCGACATTATTCTGAATATGTTTGTGTGATGAAAGATGGTGAAATTGTAGAACAGTCAGAAACAAAATCATTATTCAATAATCCTCAACATGAATATACAAAACGTTTGTTAGGTTCAGAGCCGCAGCGAATTACTAATGATGTTGAAGATACAAAGAAATTTATTTTAGATGCAAAAGATATTCGCGTTTATTTTCCCATAACAAAAGGTTTTTTCAAACGCAAAGTGGATGAAGTTAAAGCGGTAGATCAGGTGGACTTACAACTGGGCTCTGGCGAGACACTGGGTATAGTTGGAGAATCAGGCTCAGGTAAAACAACTCTGGGAATGTCTTTGCTAAGGTTGGAGAAATCAACGGGTTCAATTGTTTTTGATAATAAATTGATACATGAAATGGATGAATCGCAAATAAGGCCACTAAGAAAAGAGTTTCAGGTGGTGTTTCAGGATCCGTTTTCATCTTTGTCGCCAAGGATGACAGTTGAACAAATTATTGGAGAAGGTTTAAAACTGCATTTTCCAGAATTAAATAAACAGCAGGTTCGAGACCGTATTATTAATGTACTTGAAGAAGTGGGTTTAGATGAAGCGGTTTTATGGCGTTACCCTCATGAATTTTCTGGCGGTCAAAGACAGCGCATTGCCATTGCACGTGTTGTTATTTTAGAGCCAAAATTGATTTTATTAGATGAGCCAACCAGTGCATTAGATGTATCCGTGCAAAAACAGGTTTTAGAATTGCTGGTTAATTTACAGAAAAAACATGGCATGAGTTATCTATTTATTAGTCATGATCTTAAAGTCATTCGTGCAATTTCTCACCGAGTAATGGTTATGAAGCAGGGGCAGATTGTAGAACAGGGAGAAACCGAAGCGGTTTTTGCTCAGCCTAAAGAAACCTATACTAAAGAATTGCTTCATGCTGCTTTGATTTGAGAATTTGTAATGGTTTATGTTAGTCATAAGCACTTGGGGACAGACCTCGTTTTTTGAGCTCTGTCCCCCTCGAAGTGACTATATAATCACGACTCCGTACAGCTTGAGTGGTATCACAACGGGGACGGAGCGCAAACAGCGCGATCCATCCCCAGGCAAATCAGGTTTAAAATTTCTTGATCTTAAAGTTCAGCAAAAGGAGGCAAGCAGACGCTCAATACCTTATTTGTGCTTCTGTGGTACAGCTATTCGGTTAAGCGTATAATCGCTTTCTTTTGGGTCTGATTATTCAAATAAATGTCACAGGTTAAGCTTACAGAGTACAGTCATGGTGCCGGTTGCGGCTGTAAAATTGCTCCCGGATTATTGGAAGAAATTCTTAAATCATCCACGGCTTCATATTCAGACCCTCGCTTATTAGTTGGCAATGAAACTAAAGATGATGCTGCTGTGTTTGATTTAGGCAATGGCAGTTCTGTTATTAGTACCACAGATTTTTTTATGCCTATTGTTGATGATCCCTTTGAGTTTGGGCAAATAGCCGCGACTAATGCGATCAGTGATATTTATGCCATGGGTGGTACGCCCTTAATGGCTATTGCGATATTTGGCTGGCCCATTAGCAAACTGGGTGCAGATATTGCTTCACAGGTCATTGAAGGTGGTCGCCATGCCTGCAAACTTGCCGGTATCCCATTAGCGGGAGGCCATTCAATTGATGCACCCGAACCCATCTTTGGTCTGGCCGTTACCGGGCAGGTGGAAAACTCAAATTTAAAACGCAACGATCAGGCAACTGCTGGCTGCCAGTTATTTCTTACCAAGCCTCTTGGCATTGGTATTTTAACCACCGCAGAGAAAAAGAAATTACTTAAAAAAGAACATGCCCGCATTGCATCTGAGACCATGTGCCAGTTAAATAAATCAGGTGCTGAGTTTGCCAAACTGCCTTATGTTAGTGCAATGACCGATGTTACTGGTTTTGGATTAATGGGGCACTTATCAGAAATATGTGAAGGCAGTGGTGTGCGTGCTGTTGTAAATTATCAGGCAGTGCCTAAATTGCCTGAAGTTGAGCTGTATATATCATTGGGTTGTTCACCCGGTGGCGCGCAACGTAACTTTGATAGTTATGGGCATAAGTTAGGTGATATGAATGATATGCAGAAAAAAATTCTTTGTGATCCGCAGACATCGGGCGGACTGCTAGTTGCTGTTGAAAAAAATAATACTGAAGAATTTATTAAACTTACTCAAACACTTGGTTTTGATTTGTCTCCATTAGGTGAATTGCTGGAAATAGAGCGATCATCAACCAACCCTATAATAACAATAATTTAATTACTTATGGAATTGCCACAGATTAACGACTACCGTTCGTTGTTTTTAAATGATGCTCCCTTACTGGATGTTCGTGCGCCTGTTGAATTTGAACAGGGAGCGTTTCCATGCGCTAAAAATTTCCCTTTAATCAATAATCAGGAACGTGAAGATATAGGTTTATGTTATAAAAAACATGGACAGGATGAAGCGATTAAACTGGGGCATAAACTGGTTCAGGGTAAAATAAAACTGGAGCGAGTAAATTACTGGCAGGATTTTTTTAAACATCATCCAAAGGGCGTGCTTTATTGTTTTCGTGGTGGTCTGCGCTCAAAAATATCGCAGCAGTGGATTTATGAAAAAACAGGTGTTATTTATCCAAGAATCAAAGGCGGCTATAAAGCCATGCGCCGTTTTTTAATTGATGAATTAGAAATATCATCTCAGAAAATAAGTCCGGTTATGTTGGGAGGACGTACCGGGATTGGAAAAACACTTTTACTAAAAAAATTAAAACAGCAAATTGATCTTGAAGGTGTTTTTCATCACCGAGGTTCGGTGTTTGGAAAACATGTTACGCCACAGCCATCTCAAATTGATATTGAAAATAAATTGTCTATTGAGCTTCTTAAGCTGCGAAGTAAAGAACATTTACAAATAGTACTTGAAGATGAAGGAACAAGTATTGGGTCACGAAGAATTCCTGAAGTGCTATTTGATAAGATGAAACAGTCTCCGTTAATAATGCTGGAAGCCAGTGTTGAAGAACGCATTAATATAACATTTCAGGAATATATAATTGAAGCACTGGCTGAGCATCAACTATTTTATGGTGATGAACAGGGATTTAATGTCTGGGCAGAACAGTTACAGACATCTATAGATAAAATTCAACGTCGTCTGGGTGGGGTTCGTCATAAAGAACTTAAAACTTTATTAACTAATGCTATCCAGCAGCAACGTTTATCAGATAATTCTGAATATCACAAAGAATGGATTAAAATATTATTAGTTGATTATTATGATCCAATGTATGATTTTCAAACGAGTAAAAAAGAGAGTCGGATTGTTTTTAAAGGACAACAGTATGAAGTGCTTTGTTATTTGCAGGAATATTATCAAATAACTTAAGAGCGGTTTTTCATTGCATTCAATAAAAAGTAAGATTAGTGGATAAACCTGCAACTAAATTCAATTTTTTTGCATTCTGACTTGTTGACTGGAATTGGCCGTCTATACTCACTATTAATATCTCTCTGCGGTTTGAAAAGGCCTGACTGTGACAAATCAATCTCAAGATAATGAAAGACGACAATATCAACGAATCCCTTTTATTGCTGAAGTGGTTATTGAGCACGACAATCAGAAGTACAGCTGCAGTTTGCTGGATATTTCATTAAAAGGTTTGCTGGTTGAGCCACCATCAGATATTACGGCAGACAGTGATAATACATATTCTATCGAGCTGGTATTAGGTGAAGATGCTGCCATTAGAATGGATGCTAAAATAAGCCATACTGATGATGGTCGCTGGGGCATGGAGTGGAACAATATTGACCTTGAAGGTTTAATTCACCTGCGCCGGTTATTAGAGCTTAATATGAGTGATCCTGATGAAGTTAATAGAGAATTAGCTGATCTTGGTTAAGTTGTTGTTTCTATTCTTTAATTTCTATTTTTCTCCTGTTCAGAACAAATTTCTGTAATCTCATTTAGTATATTATTCAGATAATACTTGACTAATTTACTGGGTAATATAATAATTCCTTACTAAATCAGTCAGGAATTATTTAGGTGACCCAATGAGACTTTCTACTAAAGGCCGTTACGGCGTAACTGCAATGATGGATTTAGCCATTCATGATAATGCGGGCCCAGTTACTCTGGCAGATATTTCACAATGCCAGGGCATATCTCTTTCATATCTTGAGCAACTGTTTGCCAAACTGCGAAAATCAGGTCTGGTTGAAGGCGTAAGAGGGCCGGGCGGTGGCTACCGTTTATCAAAAAAGGCAGATCAAATCAGTATCGCTGATATTATCAGTGCTGTTGATGAAAAAGTTGATATTACAAACTGTAACAAAGAAGGTAACTGTCAGGACGGTGAGCGTTGCTTAACTCATGAGTTATGGATTGAATTGAGTAATCGTCTTTATGAATTTTTAGAAGGTATAACACTGGATCAGTTTGTTAACCGCCCTGGTATTCATGAGCTGGCAATACAGCGCGATAAAATAAATGGTCGTTTTATACTGGCTCGCCGTCAGGCTGAAGTTTTACAGCAGCAAAAACGAGCGGCCTTATGAAACTACCCATTTACTTTGACTACTCCGCCACAACCCCCGTGGATGAGCGAGTAG
>CAZFUY010000080.1:0-8677 GCA_964522445.1 uncultured Thiotrichaceae bacterium
GACATACATTTTTTAGAACACATTTTATAACAGGCTTCACAACCAATGCAGTCCATTATATTTTTTAATGACATGACCATGGATGTGTCATCTGAAAAGCCATCGTCATCATCATAATAGTCATCGTCATCATCGCAATCCAGTCCATCAACATCTTCACGGTCTATCAGTTCAAATACATCCCGAGGACAAACTTTATAACAGCGACCACAACCAATACACTCACTTTGATTGAGATCTATAATAAAAGCGGGAGTCCATTCAGTTCCGCCACGGGTTAAGCCGGTAATATTTGTCATAATTTAAACCTTATTACATGCCTGCAACTTCACTGTGTTTACCAATAATTTCCAGTGCAACTGATAATAACTTATCAGCTTCATCTTTCATTTTTGAAAATGATGGAAAACCAAAACGATGCATATCACGCAGCGTTCTATCCATTACTACCAGTTTGCCTACAGTGATAATCACTCGACCAAAACCTTCATAACTTAAATGCATTAAGGGTACGGCCATGAGACCACACTCTTTTTCAATAAGTGATGCTATGGCGTTATAAAAAGCTTTTACTCGAGCCATAATAATTTCATCAGGGTCACCAATGATGGGTATTTCTCGTTTCATTTCTTTGGTTAATACAAATGGATCAAGAATTTTATTAACTGGCCAGTTATCATAATTGCCATAGGTATCAATGGCTCGCATTTGCCTGACCATTTCAATGGCAAAATCAGAATCAAGAACAGGATCATTCTCAGATATTAATGGTGCAGCTTCACTCATGGTTTATATCCTCTATTTATTAAATTATTTATCTGTAAAAGATATTTATAACGAATTAACAGGCATTCCGTAGTAGAACAATTTCTCTGGATTTAAAACCTTTATTTTCCATAATATGATTTGAAATAAACAGGCCTACAAACAAACCCAATAAACTGAAAATAAAATTTATATCATCACTAAAACCTGCAATATCAAATACAACTGCAAGCAGAATCATGATTACAAGTGGCAGCATGTAAGCCATTACCGCCGTGCTTAACAATACTAATTCATTAATGCCGATAACAGCCTGGTCACCCAATTTTAAATCTAAATGATTCAATAAACGCACATGATTACGGCTTCTACTAAATAAACCCGCCAGCACAGATACGCCACAACTGTCACTAGAACCACAATGACTACAACTGGAATGTGGCCGAGTTTCAATAACTACATATTCACCATCAATAGCCACTACCTTGCCCTTCTTTTCTATAATGGCTTCTGCCATGCCATCACTCATTCCAGCCCTCCGCTTCCATATTATCAAAGCGATCTGGATTAGCTGGTTTCTGCAATTTGATTGCCTGCATCAACCAGGTTGCTGATCCATTGCGTAATTCTTTCTGAATAACGTCCAGCAATTTTGAAATTTTTTCACCAACAGAAACTTTTATTGGTTGTATGCCAAGCGTCTTTAACTGTCTGACGGCAGAAGCACCAATAGCCTGAAAATAAACAGCGACACAACCTTCAAGTGCATTCATTTTTGCCATCAATTTATCTTCATTACCGTCATGGTTCAGTTCTCCAAACTGAATTACTTCCAGCATTTTGCTGTGCCCCGGATATACGCTATAAATGACAAAGGACTTTGCAGAACCAAAATGCTGATTCACGTGTTTCATATCTGTACTGGCAAAGGCTATTTTGAACACCTGTTCATTCAGCCCCTGATTTTCAGTGTTGCAATCCAGTATTTTCAGATGCCTTTTCAGCGGCATTGTCATGCTCCGTTTTCTGTGAATAAATCGAACGGTAAGGATGTATCTCACCCCGTTCCAGACTGATCAAAATATTGGCCATATCAAATAACGTCTGCCGTGATCCCTGATAACCCACCCAGACCTTCTGGTAACCACCGAGTAAATCATATTGAGGAAAACCCGCTCTTAGTAAGGGAATATTTAGCCGTTTGGCACTGGCCACGGCATGGGAATTACTGATAATAAATTCAGCATTATGCTGGTGTGCCATTTTTTCCAGCTCCTGTAAATCACCCAGCTTAACTTTATCTGTAACCACATTTTTTAATACCGGTGCGTTTGCAGGTGCAACGGCTGCAACCACTTCTGCTCCTATGCCTGCCAGAAAATGACTAAAGCCATTTAACAGGTCGGGGTCTGCGGCTACTGCTACTCGACTCATACCCAATACAAAATGACTATCCAGCATGGCATCCAGTAACTGAGAGCGGCCACGCTCAAGTTTTTCTGGTACTGATTTACCCGATATTTCAGACAGAGTTTTTACAAACTCATCTACTGCATCCAGCCCCATTAAATGTTCAAATCGCCACTCGGGCACAGCTGTACGTTTTTGTAATAAATCTGCTGCTTTATTCATTGAAGAGCCAATCACCAGTGTTGCCAGTGAATTTTCCAGCATGCTAAATTTATCAACAGATGTACCACCAATCGTCAGGGAGCTGAAATCTGTCTCCACTAAATGCCCATCCAGTGAATCGGATAAATCTGGAATTAATACTGGATGCAAACCAAATGATTCAATCATCTCTTTAATCACTTCAAGATCACCCGGTGTTAAAAAAGATCCAGCTAATACTGTTACATTATTTTTACTGTTTTTTAATTTGCCTGTAATATTTTTTGACTGTGGAACCAATGCATCTATCATTGCAGTAATGGCAGCAGCAAAACCAGTTTCCATACAACCACTGTAATCAGGTGTGGCAACTGTAATTACCGGAATGGCATTAAACTGTGGATACTTTTTTCGAAAATCATAAATTGCACGTTTAACATCACAACCCTGTGTTTCTGACAGGCCAGTCGTGGGTATGCCGACCAGTGCGGGTGATGATTTTTCACAAATTGTTTTTAAACCTTCAATAATATTTTCATCCGCACCCATCACTGTACTCACCTGTTCCATGGCACTGGTCTGTAATGGAATCGGCTCACGAAAATGACGCACAAAAAAAACTTTACCAAATGCAGTACAACCCTGTGAACCGTGCAACATAGGCATGGCTCGATGAAAGCCCAGAAATGCCAGTGCAGCACCAATAGCCGAGCTGGATTTTAATGGGCTAACTGAAAGTGCCTTATTACGTTTTTCGATAGTCGCCATATCAACCCTCCACTGCTTCAACTAAATTAATTTTGTTATCTTCAGGCAATGGCTCTGTTGCAGCCAAAGTAATGACAGATGTTTTTATCCATGGAGCAGGTTGACGTACTTTTTCCCATATCGGATTTTCAATCGTCAGCACAAGTTGACGCGCCAGTTCAATCATGCCGTCATAACCTTCGTAGGCAAACTCACGTTCCTGATTAATATCTAAAAAAGGAATACGTGCTTTTAATGCAGTGTACATATTGCGACCACCGGCAATCAGCACATCAACATTTTTCTTTCTAACAATATTTATTAGCGCACGTGGATTACCATCTTCTATCATTAGTGCATCCTGCCCCATTAAGTCACGAATACGTGCCTTGTCTTCTTCTGTAGATTTTTTAGTGCCGCTGGCAACCACGGTCATGCCAAGATCCTGTAATGCAGAAATAATTGACCAGGATTTAACACCGCCGGTATAGAGTAAAACCCGCCTGCCTTTTAAACGTTCACGCCAGGGGATTAAGAGCTGATTAATACGTGCTTCTTCACGATCAATTAATGTTTCGGTACGTTGTGTTAAATTATCATCAGCAATGAGTTGTGCAAAATTGCGCAGTGCAATTGATACATCGGTGATGCCATAAAAACTGCCTTCGAACCAGGCAGTGCCATAACGCTCATTTAATTTTCGCGCCACATTTATCATGGCTTTGGAACACACCATCATATTTACTTCTGCACGGTGCATGGTTTGCACTTCATTAAAGCGTGCATCACCAGACAGAGTACACAAGACACGCAAACCCAGCTCATCCAGCAACGGCAGGATATGCCAGAACTCACCAGCGATATTGTATTCACCGATTAAATTTATATCATGGACCTGAATGTTTTCACGCAGAACATGCTGCGCAACCGGTTGGGGTTCTCGTGTACCAATTACATACTTCACCATGGCTTCACCCGCAATGCGATTACCCAGATTTTTAGTACCATAAAAACCTGCGGCATCCACTGGCACTACCGGCGTGCCCCAACGTTCAGCGGCAGATTGACATACAGCATCTATATCATCCCCCACCATTGCAGGCACACAGGTGTTATAAACAAAAATAGCGGCAGGCTGATATTCATCGATAGCCTGCTTAATAGAATGGAATAAACGTTTCTCACTGCGCCCCATGATGACATCCTGTTCGGTGAGATCGGTAGTCATACCAATCTTATACAGTTTCGCCCCAGAGGAACGGGTACCCCGGTTGTCCCAGGAACTTCCGGCACAGGCGATAGAGCCATGCACAATATGTGCAACATCGGCAATGGGTAATAAAGTAATCTGTGCGCCATCAAAAGCACAACCACCAGCAGTCGCTCCCGGCATGGGTTTGGCACAACCCGATTTAGATTTATTGTTATGCGAACAGGCTGGTTCATCCAGTAATTCGGCAATATCTTTGGCTTTCATAGTCACTACCTGTAATGGCTTAACAACAGGAGTGCAACCACTGTGCCAAATCATAAGATACTGTTTTTTATAACTATATTTCCCGCACACTCTGTCGCAAACATAACAATGCTTTAGGCAGATGGAGCAAGTCTGACATTAGGGAATATATCTTTTTGCTGTCATTTAGAATGATTTAAAAAAACCACAAATAATCAGAATAATTAATGAATAAACTTCTCATAAAATTTTGTAGTATTTGCCACATAACACAGACAAATTGTTACAAAACTCACCAAATTTACTGATTACAAAATAGTAATATTTTTTTAAAAACAGTAAGTTAATATAAATTTTATTATTTGGCATAGCCATTGCTAAATATTAAAGCAACAAAAGCCAGAACCTGTTGTCAGATATATTGAAAATTAATGAACCAGTATTTTAATAATGATATTTATAAAAAAGGAGGATCACTTATGTCAGTTAATACACCCATACCAGGCGTATTGACAGTCTGGGCTAAACAGCACGGTTTTAATTGCTACAACATTAATAGCCGCATTGATAATTCCATGTCACCCCTGATGCTGGCAGCCACACAGGGTGAACTGGAAATTGTTCGTATCTTGCTTACCGCAGGTGCCAATACTAATCTGATTAGCAATGATAAAAATAATGCACTATGGTTTGCCTGTATTAGCAATGAACTACTTATCGTTCAGGAATTATTGCGCTATGGCTGTGATATTAATAATCAAAATATTAATGGTGCTAGCTGCCTTATTTATTCTGCATCCACTGGAAAATTAAAAATAGTTAAAGCACTGGTTCAGGCGGGTGCCAATATTAGACAACAAACATGCGATGGTTCTAATGCACTGGACAGTGCGACAACAATATCAATTTTTAATTTTCTAAAAGCTATGATGTATGGGATGAATTCACGCTAAATAATAAAAATAAGTTAAACCATACTCTCCAGATACTGGGTCAAATAATTAAGACTGAATACCAGTCTAAATTGAATATTAAGCCCTGATTAATCAATAATTCTTAATTTAACTATTTTTACCTTCCAGAAAAAACTACTAGCCTGAATTTTCTTTTTTCATGAACTAGACTCATCAGGAAGTCTAAAAATCATTTGTAGTTT
This sequence comes from uncultured Thiotrichaceae bacterium, assembly GCA_964522445.1. GTDB lineage: Bacteria > Pseudomonadota > Gammaproteobacteria > SZUA-229 > SZUA-229 > CAZFUY01. The sequence continues at coordinate 5,736 of CAZFUY010000080.1, forward strand.
TTAGCCCTAATATTCCAAGGGAGTGTGAATAATCCTATGAAAAAGAATTTCCCAGTCAATGATCAAGAAAATGATTTTCCAGGGCATATGAAAATCATTTCCACTACAGACTTAAAAGGATCAATCGCTTATTTTAATGATGACTTTCTGAATATCAGTGGTTTTTCATCTGAGGAATTATTGGGCAAGAACCATAATATTATTCGTCACCCAGACATGCCGCCCGCCGCCTTTCAGAACTTGTGGGATACCCTGAAACAGGGTAAGCCCTGGATGGGAATAGTCAAGAATCGTTGCAAAAATGGCAACTTCTACTGGGTAGATGCTTATGTTACCCCTATCTACGAAGGCAAAGAAATTATCGGCTATCAATCGGTAAGAACAAAGCCCAGCAAAAATAATGTAAAACGAGCTACGACACTTTATCGGCGTTTAATGTCTGGGAAAAAATCCTGGTTTAGCTGGATGAGCATGGGGTTAATGAACAAACTGCTTTTAAGTCATATGCTAACCGCCATAATTGCACTATCTGCATTTGCGGCTTTTCAGCAACAGGCTGCTATTTCCACAGTCACTTCTATTCTGATGGTGTTAGCTATTATTCTGGGTCCGGCATTTATTCTGGCTAAATGGCATGCGACTCCCTGGCAACGTGCAGCTAAAGATGCGAAACAGATTTTTGATAACAGTGTTGCGCGACAGGTATATACCGGCAAGGATGATGAAGTGGCCTGCCTGCGCACCACCATCTATGCACTACAGGCAAAACTGAATACTGTACTTATACGTGTTGATGACTCAAATACACATCTTGTAAATGGGGCCAGTCAGACTGTTGATATTTTGAAGAAGACACGGCAAAGAGCTGAGCAACAACAAAATGAAGTTAATCAGCTAACAACTGCCATGGAAGAAATGACTGCAACAGCTCATGATGTGGCAAACAATGCATCCATTACCTCAGATCAAACCCAGAGTGCAAGAAACAGCGCCAGTGAAGGTGCTCTGGTTGCTACCAATGTTATGGGTAGTATCGATGCCCTGATAGAAAACCTTATAGATACAACAAAAGTGATCCAGATTCTGGAGTCTGAAAGTGGTGGCATAGGTACGGTTGTAGATGTGATTCGCGGAATTGCAGAGCAAACTAATTTACTGGCTTTGAATGCTGCAATAGAAGCCGCCCGTGCAGGGGAACAGGGACGTGGATTTGCTGTGGTGGCTGATGAAGTCCGTGTTCTTGCCCAACGCACACAGAGTTCCACTCAGGAAATTGAAGATATTGTTAAAAACCTGCAGGAAAAGGCTGTTGCATCTGCAAGCATGATGGATAAAGCCAGCAAGCAGGGAGGCAAATGCAGTGAACTGGCCGAAGCTGCAGCTGAATCGCTGGCCTCTGTAGCATCTTCTGTGAGTAATATCAGTGACACCACATTACAGATAGCCACAGCAACTGAAGAACAAACTGCTGTGGCAGATGAAATCAACCGCAATGTAAATAATATACATATGCTAGCTAAAGAAACAACTGAAGATGCCAGATCCTGTAACACATCCAGTCAGGCAATGCTGAATGAAAGTGAAAAACTGAAAACCATGATTTGGCAATTTGAATGAGTAGCTAATTATATGATGCCTTTAAGTAGCAATACTTTATGATCAGTGATATTTCTTTTGGCCTAAAGACCATAAGGTTTTTCTGACCAGTCTTTAAGTACTTTTAAATCTCTGACGGGCAGATAATCATAGGCTCCCATTAAATCATTATGTATGGCTGCTGCCAGTTGATGTGGAACTTCACTGTGACTCAACATAAAAAAATACCAGGCCATTGGATAACCAATTATTTGATCAAAACTACGCACCAGATTAGCCAGCCTTGAGCCACGGTTTTCATTATTAAGTTTTATTAAAGGAATATCACCCGTAAATGTACTGACTGGTTTTGCCTGTTTAATAGATTCACCCCAGCTATCTGTATATTCCTGTAAACTTAATACCCAGTGATGGCAAAATGCCCCCACTTCTTTTGCACTGCTGTGTTGCCAGTCCTGCATAAAACGCTGGATAGAAATAAATTTACTGCTCCTGTTCATCGTATGCTCAGACATGGACTGCATAAAATCTTCAATTGATGTCATGCGGCGAAAGATATAATGTGGTTCGGTTACCAGTTCTGCTGGTATTTTTTCTACATCAACTGGATAAATAATGTCTTCAATATCATCAGCAAAAAGTTCACTACTGAATAGAATATGATCCTGCACTTCATACAGTTCCTCTATTTCAAGCTGTATAAAATCTTCTGCGGCCTCACCCGTTTGTGCAGTGAAATAATGTGTTTTTCCTATTAATCGAGTTGCAATAAAACCACTGTCAGCATATTGATTAATTAGATGATTGACATCACCAGCAGATTCTATCTCCAGCCATTCACGTAACTTGTCCGCAACTCTTTCCCCTTTCGCATTAACTATACCACCCGTGCGATGCCAGCCCCCTCGTGTTAATACATGCACAAATGGCTGCTGGGGATTAATTTTCTGTAATTTATTTAATAGCAATTCATGATCACTACTCAGCGGAGTATCATCACAGCCCTTAGAAATTTTATTGATGGTAGAAAGAAGATTGTTCATTATTGCAATCTTAATTAGACATCTGCTGCTGATTGTTTAAAACGTACCCGTGACTGTTGATCGTGCCCCATAATTTTTGCTAACCAGGGTGGTGGTGCTTTATTAATTACTCTCTGTAAATTTTCAAGATATTTTTTTGTGCTACAGATCTGAGGAGATTTAACTGGATGCACTCCCTCTTTAACAACTTTAGCAGCAGCTGGCCCACCAATAGAAATAACAAATAATATCTGGCAGTCTTTAAGCAAGCTGGCACGATAGCTGTTTTTTTCAGAGTCACTGGCATTCCGCACATCAATCAGA
>CAZFUY010000080.1:8777-13894 GCA_964522445.1 uncultured Thiotrichaceae bacterium
TAGTTGTAATCAGTAACACCCATAATACGAGTTTCTTCATCAATTCGCTCAAGCACTGAATTAACCAGTGATCTCACTATATACATAGCGCCTTCATAACCCAGAGTTGTGTCACGGTGCATGTGATGACGGTCAAAGATGGGGAAACCAATTCGAATCAATGGTACTTCAAATTCTTTTCCTTTGGCTAAAGTGTCACGTTGAATAAATTTTCCGTAGGAATTTCCAATCATAAAATCTGGTTTGTTAGTGAATACCAGCGAGCGCATGTGCCACAGATCTTTACTTCGATAAATTTCACAATTCTCACCATAAGGTGAAGCATCAAGAATTTCCTGTACAGCTTTTTGCCAGCGTTTGTTTGCGTGATTACATAGAATATGTATTGGCTCTGCACCCAGCTCTAACAGAAATCGGGTCATGCCTAAAACAAAATCTGCATCACCCCAGAGGGCAAATTTTTTGCCATGCAACCAGGTGTGGGAATCAGTAATCATATCAACCAGACGGCCACGTTCTTTTTCTAAACTTTCAGAAATGGGTTTGCCAGTCAGCTCAGAAACTTTCATAAGAAATTCATCAGTACCTGTCAACCCCATGGGAATTGCAATGTCACTGGCTGGCTGATTCCATGTGCCTTTTATTAGCTTACGTGTTTTAAGTGACTGCCAGGGTTGCAGCAATAATGTATCGATAGCATTTGGTGCGTCCTTAACTTCATCCTGTGTAGTGCCGCCATCATACATACGATATTTACCATCGGCGGGAGTATCCAGCACTTCGGTAGGATCGGACAGCAGAGTGTAGTCAATATCCATATCTTCCATCATGCGTTTCATGACACGGAAGTTACCCAGGTAAGTTTCAAAGCCTGGCACGATATTAATCTTGCCATTACTACCCACTTCTTTATCGTCCATATTGTTAATCGTAAAATAACGTGCAATGCCTTCAAACATAGCATCCCAGCCGGTGGTATGTGAACCGGCAAAACTGGGCGTATGTGCAAAGGGTACGGGGAAGTCTTCAGCAATATAACCTTCTTTTTTTGCATTACCAATAAAGGCATTCAGGTCATCACCTATAACTTCTGCCATACAGGTGGTGGACATGGCAATCATCTCTGGTTTGTATAATGCTTTTGCATTTTCCAGACCATCATATATATTTTTCTGTCCACCAAATACCGCAGCATCTTCTGTCATTGAATCAGAAACACAGGCAATCGGTTCTTTAAAGTGACGATTAAAATAAGTTCTAAAGTAAGCAACGCAACCCTGTGAACCGTGCACATAAGGCAGGGTCTTTTCAAAACCCAGCGCACATAATACAGAACCTAATGGCTGACAGGCTTTTGCAGGATTAATGGTCAGGGCTGTACGGTTAAAGTTTAGTTCTTTATATTCTTCGGTTGTTGTCCATTCAAATATTTCCTGAACCTTCTCAGGGCTATGACTTTCTTCATATAGCTCTCTTTTTCTGGCAAGACTATCCTGATAGTCATCATCCAGAAATAAAGGATAACTCGGCTTTATATTTTCAACATTCTGACTCATGGTATTCACCTTAACGCGCCACTTATCTGTGAACTAACGCTATTGAATTGATGAAGAACCTCAGATTAGTAAAAGAATTTACTAACTGAGGGCTTCTATTACGATTGTGTTTTATATATTTGTATTAAGCTGTAGCTGCTAATTCAACTTCATCCTTCGCCTCTTTTTTCCATGGCGGAATCTGCATGCTCCAGCATGGATTATTCAATGTCATATCCATATCACGAGCAAAAATTGCGAAGCCATCATAGCCATGATAAGGGCCTGAATAATCCCAGGAATGCATTTGTCTAAAAGGAATGCCCATCTTCTGGAAGATATATTTTTCCTTAATACCTGAACCAATTAAATCAGGTTTAATTTTTTTAACAAATTCTTCAAACTCAAAACCAGTAACATCATCATAAATTAATGTGGCATTACCCATTTCTTTAATGGTTCGATCATAATCATCATTGTGACCAAACTCATAACCAGCTCCTACTACTTCCATGCCCAGATCTTCATAAGCACCAATGACATGACGTGGACGTAATCCACCCACATAAAGCATGACTTTTTTACCTTTAAGTCGAGGACGATATTTAGCAATGACGGCTTCATATTCAGCGGTATATTGTTCAATAACTTTTTCAGCGCCCTGCTTGATAGTGTCATCAAAGTGAGATGCAATTTTGCGTAAACTTTCAGCAATTTTTGTAGGCCCAAAGAAATTATATTCAAGCCATGGAATACCATATTTTTCTTCCATGTGACGTGACACATAATTCATTGAACGATAGCAATGCAATAGATTAAGTTTAACTTTTGGTGTTAACTCCATTTCTGCAAGACTGCCATCACCTGACCATTGAGAGACAACACGTAAACCCATTTGCTCTAATAAAATGCGTGAAGACCAGGCATCACCACCAATATTGTAATCACCTAAAATAGCAACATCATAGTCGGTAGTTTCAAAACTATCGTCATCATCACGTGTACCCAAAGTCCAGTCGCGTACTGCATCATTAGCAAGATGATGCCCCAGAGATTGTGAAACCCCACGGAAACCTTCACAACGAACCGGCACAATTGTCTTGCCAAGTTCTGCACCTTTCTGTTTGGCCACGGCTTCGATATCATCACCGATCAAACCAACAGGACATTCAGATTGAATACTAATACCCTTGCTTAAAGGAAACAGTTCATTGATTTCATCCATTATCTTATTGAGTTTTTTATCACCGCCAAAGACAATATCTTTTTCCTGAAAATCAGAAGTGAAATTCATTTCAGAAAAGGCATTAACACCTGTTGAGCCTGTGTAATAATTTCGGCGACCAGCACGTGAATACTGACCACAACCAACAGGGCCGTGAGATACGTGAACCATATCTTTAATAGGCCCCCAAACCACACCTTTAGATCCCGCATAGGCACAGCCACGAGCAGTCATTACACCAGGCAGGGATTTTCGATTTGAAGTAATACATTTTTTAGACTGCTCAATACTTTGATCATTAACGGTCAAATGTTTTGCGCGTTCTTCTTTAGCTTTTTCAGGATAAACTTCCAGCACCTCTGCAATAAGGGCTTCAGTTTCTTCTTTACTAATGGCAGACATTTTTTTCTCCAGTTGCCACCACTTATTTGTGGACTGGCATTGTTAAAAAAGATTATTAAAAATTATAAATACATGATGCTTAATCAGGCTGTAGCTTCTACTACAGCAGTCTGACCTACAATTGTCTCATCCTCTTCTTCCATAATGCCGAATTCCATCAGCAGGTCTTCTAGTTCATCCATAGTGATGGGCGTAGGAATAACCATATTTTTATTTTCAATAATCTTCGTGGCAAGTGAGCGATATTCACCTGCCTGGGTAGATTTTGGGTCATATTCAATAACTGTCATACGGCGAATTTCTGCACGCTGTACCACATTGTCACGGGGCACAAAGTGAATCATTTGTGTACCCAGTTTTTCAGCCAGCGCAATAATTAAATCATCTTCACGATCAGTTTCACGTGAATTACAGATTAGACCCGCTAAACGAACACTTCCGGAATTAGCATATTTCACAATGCCTTTTGAAATATTATTGGCGGCATACATGGCCATCATTTCGCCAGATACAACAATGTAAATTTCCTGTGCCTTGTTTTCACGAATTGGCATGGCGAAACCACCACAAACTACATCACCTAGTACGTCATAAAAAACAAAGTCTAAATCTTCTTCGTATGCACCTTCCTCTTCAAGGAAGTTAATAGCGGTGATTACACCGCGACCAGCACAACCTACACCGGGTTCAGGGCCGCCTGACTCAACACATTTAATATCGGCATAACCCACTTTAAGTACATCTTCCAGTTCCAGATCTTCAACAGTGCCCGCCTCGGCTGCCATTTCCATAATAGTGTTCTGTGCTTTTGCATGAAGAATTAAACGAGTTGAATCTGCTTTTGGGTCACAGCCTACAATCATGACTTTTTTTCCGAGTTCAGCCAGACCTGCTACCAGGTTTTGGGTAGTAGTTGATTTACCGATACCACCTTTCCCGTAAATTGCACATTGACGCATTGCCATGAGGTTTTCTCCGTTTGGATTAGTGCGAAACCTGTTCGCTAGTTAAAATAGTTTCTCATCAGCAATGGAGCAAAGCCTGTGCCAACATAAAAATATTTTTTTAAGTTACTGTTTTATTTAAAATAATGAGCAAGCACTATGAATAATGCTGTGGTAGCATAAACAACAAAACCACACAAATCCTGTATGATTAACAACAACAAACACAACAATCCCACAGCCATTAAAACCAGTCTGCCAGACTATGCACGCCTGCCCATAAATCACTGCAACCTGCCCGCAGTAATTCTTGGCAGCCTCAGTTTTCAGCATCACCCCACTGCCCTTAGCATTGATGGCGTACAGGAATTACATAAAACATTATTTAAAAAATTAGACGCAATTAAGTCGTATAAACAACGTGCAAAATATTTTATGGATTACATGACAATCCATTTCAGGATGAACAAACTTGAAGAGGTGGGTCTACAAAAACATGATAAAAATAAACGCACCAATGCTGATTATTTACGTATGTTGCGTGGCTGGTTATTTAATGCAGACAATAGAGAAGCTGCCGTATTAAAAAGCTGGGTGGAATCTCGCTTTGGCTTATTACCCCGTTATCATAAAGGTGAACTGGGGGATTATTCGGGAAAAAATTATCAGCTTTATTTAGTTGAAAGATCACAGGGGTTATATGCAACCAACGCACTGGAGGCACAAATTGATCTGCTCTACAGTTATTGTCAGTACGAACTTTCATTTAAGTACAAACAGGAACAATGCATAAAATTATACCGGGGTGTCAATCGAGTTGACAGTTATGAAATTCTTGAGCGACACAACAAATATTATGCCACCGTTTTGTTAAATAATTTAAATTCCTTTACCCGCAACCGCGAACGTGCCGATGAGTTTGGTGATTACATATTAGAAGTGGAAGTTCCCTGGCAAAAAATACTATTCTATTCAAATCTGTTACCAGGGATGTTTAAAGGTGAAGAAGAA
>CAZFUY010000081.1:0-13467 GCA_964522445.1 uncultured Thiotrichaceae bacterium
TAATTAATCGGTGGCGGAGCAACACGTAAAACTTCTTCAAGCGTGGTAATACCCGAGGCAACTTTCTGCGCACCACTTAATCTTAAAGGCCTCATTCCCTCTTTAAGAGCCTGTTTCTGGAGCTTACTAATATTACAATTCTCGGTAATAAGATTTTTTATTTCTGTGGAGAAAGTAAACATTTCATAAATACCAATACGCCCCATATAACCTGTATTTCTACACTCAAGACAACCAACAGGTTGATAAACTTTTCTGGGTTTAGCTGGTTTCCAGGGTTTTACTAATTCTTTCCAGGCCTCATCTGAAATTTCAGTTTCCTGTTTACAGTGAGGGCATAAAGTTCTAATCAGCCGTTGCGCCATAATGCCTAGTACAGTTGACTGAATAAGGTATGACGGCACGCCTATATCCAGCATTCGGGTTACAGCTGAGGGAGCATCATTGGTATGCAATGTTGATAAAACCAGATGCCCTGTTAATGCAGCCTGAATTGCAATCTCTGATGTTTCTATATCACGAATCTCACCAATCATAATAATATCGGGATCCTGTCGTAATAAGGTACGAACACCACTGGCAAAATCAAGATCAATATTATTTTGCACCTGCATCTGATTAAAACTGGGTTCAACTAATTCAATGGGATCTTCCACTGTACACACATTGACTTCAGGTTTAGCAAGCTGCTTCAAGGTGGAATAAAGCGTCGTTGTTTTACCAGAACCTGTTGGTCCTGTAACTAAAATAATGCCATTGGGTTGAGCAATCATCGCCTGCCAACGCTCATCATCTGCCGAACCAAAACCAAGCTCTTTATAATTTCTAACCAGTACTTCAGGATCAAAAATACGCATAACCATTTTCTCACCAAATGCTGTTGGCATAGTGGATAAGCGCAATTCTACTTCTGTTCCATCAGGGGTGCGTGTTTTTAAACGGCCATCCTGTGGGCGACGTTTTTCAGCTACATTCATACGCCCCAGAATTTTAATGCGACTGGAAACAGCTGACATAACCGTTGATGGAATCTGATAAACATCATGCATAACACCATCGATACGAAAACGAACATTGCCCATTTCACGTCGTGGTTCTAAATGAATATCACTGGCTCTTTGGTCAAATGCATACTGTAATAACCAGTCAACAATATTGACTACATGCTGATCATTTGCATCCAGCTTACCTGCGCGCCCCAGTTCCATAAGCGCTTCAAGATTACCGATATTAGCCGAACCTTCCACGGATTCTTTCTGTGCGCCAAATACAGATTTGGATACAGTAAAAAACTCAAGTAAGTAACGCGCAATATCATCTGGATTAGCAATAACGCGTTTAAAACTTTTATTATTTATCCGACTAAGCTCTGTTTCCCATTCTCTTTCAAAGGGCTCAGTTGTAGCAACAGTAATACTATTCGCTTCAACTTTTACCGGCAGTATATTAAATCGTGCAGCATAGGCATAAGAAACAACACTGGTTATCATGCTGACATCAATTTTTAATGGATCTATTCGATAATAAGGAAGAGAAACTCTTTCAGCCAGCCATACAGTTAAAAACTCAAGTGACAACAATGTGCGATTATCACGTTGATCAATCCACTGTCGCTCAGCAAGAACAGCCAATGGATTCTTTTCGGTATATTCTTTACTAATGGCTATAGTTCGCAGCATATGTGCATTATCTTTATCGACAATACCATCCTGCTCCAGCCAGGTTAATACCTCATGAAGATTTAGTTTACGATCGGTTGTATCCACTACTGCATTCATAATCTAGCCTGAAAATTTACTGCGACTAAAGTCGCTCCTGTATTTATATTAGATTATTCTAAAAAAATATTACTTTTGCTTTCTGCCCTGCATAAAAATACAGCCTGTTGCCATGACTAAACTGAATTTTTACAATTATTTTTTCTACTGCGGCGGCTGCACCAGAAATGGATTGCACTGTGCCCTTGTGCTCTTCTCCAGCAACAATCACTTTTACACCCAAACCCATTTTTAATTTTTTTATCATGCCATAATCAAGCAACACACTAACCTGCATAATGTTTTTCTTCGCAACCAGAAGTTTAATCTCTGATTTATTTTCTTCAGAGATAACCATTCCCTCCTGGAGATTTAACTGGGTAACAATGCCATTAAAAGGCGATACAAGCCGTGATTTATTATATTGCCATTGCGCCAGATCAACATCAGATTGTGCTACCGTTTCTCTTGCCAATAAACCTTTTAAGTGGGCTTCTGTTTTTTGCAATTCAACTTCAGATAACACTGTGCGCTCATACAACTCTTCTGCATGAGCCATATCCAGTTTAGCGTCAAATATTAATGGCTGTATTTCACCTACTTTAGCTTTATATTTTTTTATTTTTATAATAAATGGCTGCTTATCTAATTGCGCAAGAAGCTGGCCTTTTTTTACTTTTTCACCGGCTTTAACACCAACTGTTTTAACAACACCTGTTACAGGAAATGCCAGCACTGTTTCATTCCCCCATTCCAGTACGCCATCAACACTCTGTGCAAAACAAATAGCAGATGAAAAAATATAGATGCAAAAAATTCTTATGCTAATTTTTATCAAAACGATTCGCCACCCAGAAAATCATTATTCAATAATATCTGTAATTCCATCCAGGCCAATGCCAGTTCAAAATCTGTTTTTGCCTGCCTGTATTTTGCTTCAGATATTGACACCATTGCATCACCTAAATTTGTTTTTACTTCCATTTCATACAGGGCACGATTTCGATCAAGCTCCAGCTCTCTAAAATCCATGGCTATTATCATTTGTTCTCTTTGCACTTTTAACAACTGAATCTTCTGCCAAAGAACCAGTAGCCTCTGGCGCAATTCAGACTGTGTTCTTATGAGCATAGCACGTTGCTTTAACAAGTTACTGCGCTGCCTGGAAACTTCTGCCTGCATTCCTGTATGCTCTAGCAGAGGGATAGTTAAATTCACTTCTGCTCGCCAGTCCTCATTCCAGCTGGATTTTCTTGAATATTCTGATAATTGTAGCTGGGCATCCAGTCTTGGCCTGATTTTCTTTCGCGCAGCCTGTAAACGTTTCTGCGCACTTTCCACTTTTGTTTTTAATAATGAAATAAGTAAATTTTTACTCATCAATTCATCAAGTAATAGATCATATTCCTGTATTGTTTTTTTATGATATTGCAAATGTGGCATTTTAAGACGGGATGGCAACTCACCGGGGCGATTTAAAACTTCCGCCAACATGGCTCTTGATGTTCGCTGCTCTACTTCACTCGCATAACGCTGGTTGCGTATTTGCTGATAAGCATTATTGGCTTTCAATAAATCCACATCAGATATCTGTTTTAATTCATGACGATCTTTGGCTGCATCAAAACGAATAAAAGCAACCGCCATTGCCTCATTATCCCAGGCATATTTAAAATCAGCTAACAAAACCACAAAAAACTGCCTTGCTATTGCCAGACTCCTTTTCGCAATTAGATATGGCATATATGTTTTAATTGCACGATGCTCCGCATCTGCTGCTGAGAATTTATTTTCAGACTGACCAAAATCATACAGGGGTTTAATTATTCTTAATGTTGCACTGTGATCATCAGTAGACTGACCAACAACTAAAGGAGATGGATTTGTAAATGCAGCCTGCAATTCTAATTCAGCCTGAAGTGCAGTTTCAGACTGAGCAGACTGTAATTCAGAACGAGCAAGCGCCTGCACTGAACCTGCTTCAATAAGCTGTGGATGAGTTAAATCATTAGCAAGACCCAGTGCATAATCCAAAGTTAACGGACTGGGTAAAGCGTGACTATTTTGTTCAGCATTAACCAGCTGAACAGGCAAAACAAGAAAGACCAGAACAATAACATATCTCATTCAGATTTTTTTCGCCGTATTTTTTTATAACGAGTAAAGCTCATGCTTTTATATGCACCAGTTACAACATATTCACCCAGCCAGATAAATTCTTTAACACTTGATGTTGCACCCGTATACCGAACTATTCGCTTACCCGATAAATCAAAAAATGCAAAAACAGGAGTAGCACGCACTCGGTGCTGTTTAAAAGAGAATTCTTTTTCTGTTGTAACTTTGCCCTGAAAATCAGTGATTTCTATATCGCCTTCAATATCAACTTTAAAAATAAGAAAATTTTCTTTAAAAAATTTAATAACTTCAGGCTGGTTTAATATAGTGGTTTTCATTCGATGGCAAAAAGGGCACTCATCCATTTCAAAAAATAATAGAATACCTTTTTTATTCTGCTGCTTTGCATTTTCAAGTTCTTCGGAATAATCTCCGAAGCTTTCATCAAAAAACACTGGCTCTGCTGCAATAACTATCTGACTGAGAATTAATAGCAAGGAAAAGATGCAAAGTTTAAGTTTCATTTAAATCTCACTAATGGGCTTCATTCCTGGTTTTTCCACAACGCTTACATTGATACGCTGTAACTAATTTTCCCTGCTTAACATCAAACTGCTGTTCTTTAAGCACTTCCCATTTATGAAAACCACGCCTGCAAAGCGTGTTACCTTTAGCCTTCTCTGAGGCTTTCTTTTTTTTGAACTGTAAAATATTGCTCATTTCTCAGCTTTTCATCCTCCCCCCCACATAAAAAAAGGGGGTGGAACTTACAATATATTCCTTTTTATTTCTTTATTCTTTATCCTGTATTCCGCCGAACGCGCATGCGCTGTTAAGCCCTCACCATGTGCCAGCACTGATGCTGTTTTAGCTAATTCAGAAGCACCTTCTGCCGAACAATTTATTAAACTGGATCGTTTCTGAAAATCATAAACACCCAACGGTGATGAAAAACGAGCCGTTCTTGATGTTGGCAATACGTGGTTTGGGCCTGCACAGTAATCACCCAAAGCTTCTGCTGTGTAACGCCCCATAAAAATAGCGCCGGCATGACGAATTTCTTTAGCGCGTTCACTTGCATCATCTATTGAAAGTTCAAGATGTTCCGGCGCAATATAGTTAGCTACATCAATAGCCTGATCCATATCTTTTGTGGTGATTAAAATCCCACGAGCCGTTAATGATTTTTTAATAATTTCTGCTCTTGGCATGTCTTTAATCTGTTTTTCAATACTGGCTTTAATTTTTTCGATATAGGCATCGTCAGGGCAAACTAAAATTGATTGTGCATCTTCATCATGTTCCGCCTGTGAAAATAAATCCATGGCAATCCAGTCTGCATCTGTTTGGCCATCACAAACCACACAGATTTCAGAAGGGCCTGCAATCATATCTATGCCTACTGCACCAAACACCATGCGCTTTGCAGTCGCCACATAAATATTTCCGGGTCCTACTATTTTATCAACCTGTGGAATAGTTTCTGTACCAAAAGCTAATGCGGCAATCGCCTGTGCGCCACCAATGGCAAAGACGCGATCTACATTTGCAATGGCGGCCGCAGACAGTACCAGATCATTTACTTCACCATCTGGTGTAGGCACGACCATAATTAATTCAGACACACCGGCTACTTTGGCAGGAATGGCATTCATTAATACAGAGGAAGGGTAAGCCGCTTTACCACCGGGTACATAAAGCCCCACTCGATCCATAGCCGTAACCTGCTGACCTAATACAGTGCCATCTGCTTCTGTATAAGACCAGGATTCCATTTTCTGATGCAATGCATAAGTGCGCACACGTTCTGCTGCTTTTTCCAGGGCTTCACGTTGCGCCGGTGGGATTTTATTTAATGCCTGATTGATTCTATCTCTGGATATTTCCAGTTCAGACATATCATTTACACTCATGCGATCAAACTTGTTAGTGTATTCAACAACTGCCGCATCACCACGTTGACGCACATTTTTTAATACATCATTTACAACATTAAATACCTGATCATTAGACACAGATTCCCATGCTAATAATTCATCTAGCTGTTGCCAGAAATTTTTATCCTGTGCATTGAGTTGTTTGATAATCATGACTGAACCGCTTCGCGTAATTGATCAACCATTGTTTGAATACGATTATGTTTCATTTTTAGTGATGCCTTGTTGACCACTAAACGTGAAGAGATATCGGCAATGTGATCAAATGGTTTTAAACCATTGGCTTTTAGCGTATTGCCTGTATCCACCACATCAACAATTAAATCAGATAAACCCACTATCGGCCCCAACTCCATAGAACCATAAAGTTTAATCACTTCAACCTGTTTGCCCTGCTCTGCAAAATAGCGACGCGCCACATTGACAAATTTTGTAGCAATGCGTAAACGACCATTGCCCGGCTGAAAGTCCACTTTACCTGCAGTCATTAATCTGCACTTTGCAATATTTAAATCGACCAGCTCATACAGGCCATCACCTCCATGTTCCAGCAAAACATCCTTACCCGCCACGCCTAAATCCGCTGCACCGTATTGCACATAAGTAGGCACATCTGTGGCACGAATAATAACCAGTTTTACATCATCGTGATTGGTGTCCAGTATAAGTTTACGACTTTTTTCTGGATCATCTTTGGGGATGATATTGGCGGCTTCCAGTAAAGGCAGCGTTTCTTTAAATATGCGCCCTTTTGAAAGCGCGATGGTGATACCGTTATTCATAATTAGTTAAAATATAATCTCTTTGTGGCCTTTACGACTTTGCGCCAAAGGCTTTAATTTAATCTGCAACTCGACGAATTTTTGCGCTTAGTGATGCCAGTTTTTCTTCAATGAGTTCATAACCTCGATCAATATGATAAATACGTTGCACTTCAGTTTCGCCTTCAGCAACAAGACCTGCCAGAATTAAGCTGGCAGATGCGCGTAAATCCGTTGCCATTACCGGCGCACCATTTAATTTTTCAGTGCCTCGAACAATGGCAGTATTGCCTTCTACTTCGATATTAGCACCCATGCGCTGCATTTCCTGCACGTGCATAAAACGATTTTCAAATACCGTTTCCACAATAGTACCTGTACCTTCAGCAATAGTATTCAATGCCATAAACTGTGCCTGCATATCCGTTGGAAATGCAGGGTAAGGTGCTGTTCGAACACTCACAGCTTTTGGCCTTTTGCCATGCATGTCCAGTTCAATCCAGTCATCGCCACAGGTAATTTCAGCACCTGCTTCACGCAATTTATCCAGCACTGCATCTAACAGTGTTGGGTTAGTGTCTTTTAATTTAACCTTGCCACCAGTAATAGCTGCGGCAATGAGAAAAGTACCTGTTTCAATACGATCAGGCACTACTCGATATCTCGAACCGGTTAGTTTTTCAACACCTTCAATGGTGATTGTATCAGTACCTGCGCCGGTTATTTTTGCACCCATAGAAATAAGAAAATTAGCTAAATCAACTACTTCTGGCTCACGAGCCGCATTTTCAAGAACACTAGTACCTTCAGCCAAAGCCGCTGCCATCATCAGGTTTTCTGTACCAGTTACTGTAACCATATCCATAACGATACGAGCGCCTTTTAAACGATCTGCTTTAGCATGGATATAACCATTTATAACTTCTATATCCGCACCCATATCCTGCAAACCTTTTATATGCAGATTCACAGGACGTGAGCCAATAGCACAACCGCCCGGCAATGAAACTTCTGCGTAACCATATCGCGCCAGCAAAGGGCCTAATACAAGAATGGACGAACGCATGGTGCGCACCAGATCATAGGGTGCAACCTGGGTTTCAATGGTAGAGTTATCGACTTCAATACTCAGTTTTTCATCAACAACAACCGTAACGCCCATGCTACCCAGCAGGGTAACGGTGGTTGTTACATCCTGAAGATGGGGTACATTTTCCACCACGGCCACGCCTTCTGCCAGCAACGTTGCTGCCAGTATTGGCAATACCGCATTTTTAGCACCCGAGATACGAATCTCACCTTGAAGGGTTGCGCCACCCTGAATTAATAATTTATTCATTCACTCTCTGTTACTTAATAATATTGGTCGCTTTATCTCACGACAGGCTTCAGGGGCGCTATGATACTCGATTTAGCCCAAAAAAGGCGATCTGGCTCAGGAAGATTTTTTAGTGTTTTTTACCAGTAATTTATCAATCAGACCATCCATGCCCACTTTGCGGATATCTGAAGCAAAGCTATTACGATAATTGGTAACCAAACTAATGCCATCGATTTTAATATCATAAACTTTCCAGATATCATTTTTAATACGCAAACGATAATCGATGGGAATGGCTGGCCCCGCATCCTGTTTTATCTGTGTTTTTACGATGGTTGTTCTTTTGCCTTTCGCAGGCGGATGGTAAGGCAAAAAATCAATTTTCTGATCGGTGTATTCAGTCAATGACTTACTGTAAGTGCGCACCAGCATGGTTTTAAAAGCTTCAACAAATTTTGCTCGCTGTTCTTTATTTGCCTTACGCCAGTTTTTACCCAAAGCTAATTTGCTCATCGCTTTAAAATCCAGATGAGGCAATATAATGTCATTAATTAGCTGATCAACCTTATCGGGGTTTTTCTCAAACTCTACTTTATTTTTACTCAGTGTATTTAATACTTTTTCTGAAGTTTGCTTAATGAGTTCATCAGGCCCCATGGCTGCATTTGCCTGTAGCATCCACGGCAGTAGTAGTAATAATAAAAAGATCTTAGATATTTTTTTCATAATCATAATTTCTGTTTCCTGAATTTTTTCCCATCATTCTATTAGAAAGCTTTGCATGAAATATTTTTAGTCATTCCGGTATGCTTTTGAGCCGGAATCCAGTGGCTTTAATCCAGTAAAATGCTGGATTCCTGCTAGAAGCATGCAGGAACGACGATGAAGCCGACATAATTTTACTTCGTACAAAGATCTCTATTAATTTTACATCTTACTAATTTTGCGCCTTACTATATATGAACTGACTAATCACCTGCTCCAGAATTAACGCAGGTTCTGTTAAATCAATAATATCATCCTGTCTTAAAAACCGTCTTTCCGCACCCGGTGTCAGGCTAATATATTGTTCCCCTGAAAAACCCACGGTAAGAATGCTGGCCGATGTATCGACTGGAAAGTGATATTGTGAATCAATTATTATCGACACTTCCGCTATATACTCTTTATTATCATACTCAATAGCCGTTACTTCACCTACTTTAACACCCCCTGCTTTTACAGGTGATAACACTTTTATACCACCCACATTTTCAAACCGCGCATAAACCCTGTAGCCATCTTTATAACTGACCGTATCATTCTCTTCGGTGGATGACATAGAAATCCCAACAATAATACCTGCGATAAATAATCCCAGCATAATTCCTGTTGTTAGTTTATTCATTTATCATTCTCATAATTTTTTAAAAACCTGGCCAAATATTTTTCAACATTAACACAGCAAACCAGAAAATCGAATTTCAATGCTCCATTTTGGTGAGTTCATGCCCTTAATTCGAGCACACAAATAAAGCCTGTGCATTACCAAAGAAAGATCTCATACAACATTCTATTTAATTACAATAACTTATATATTTATCAGCAAACAATGACAAACAGGCATGGTAATTGCTAAAATATTGATTCCGCCCCCCTCGGAAATAACCTGTAGAAGCAGCCCGGTCTGCATTCTACTTAATTCTATGTAATAAAAAACACAACCAGGAGTTATTATGGTCTTTCAACGCTCGCTCAAGAGCCTTCACCAACGCTTACTAAGCACACTGCCCATCATGCTGGCATTATTAGCATTTGCCTCAACCGATTTATTGGCAAAATCATCCAATAAAGCAAATGAACCTGTTGTGGTACTTAAAGGTTTTAACGACCTTTCCAAGGAAAGTGCTCAATGTGTTTCCTGCCACCGGGAAAAAACGCCGGGCATTTACCAGATGTGGGGTGAATCTAAACATTATCGAGCTAATGTGGGCTGTTATGAATGCCACAGGGCTGATCCATCAGATAAAGATGCGATTAAACATAAAGATCATGTAATTTCAGTTATCGTGTCACCTAAAGACTGTAGCGCTTGCCATGAAAAAGAAACCAAAGAATTTGATGCATCTCATCATGCTTCTGCGGGTAACATCCTGGGTTCTTTAGATAATGTTCTGGCTGAGGTTGTAGAAGGCGCACCATTATTGCACGGCACATCACCTGTTGTAACTTCAGGTTGCATGGGCTGTCACGGCTCTATTGTTCGGGTAGAGTCTGATGGTTCACTCAATGCTGCCAGCTGGCCTAACACAGGTATTGGCCGAATTAATCCTGACGGCTCTAAAGGCGCATGTTCAGCATGTCACCTGCGACATAATTTCTCAGCCGCACAGGCACGTCACCCCGACAACTGTGGTCGCTGTCACTTAGGCCCCGACCATCCACAAAAAGAAATCTATGAAGAATCTGTCCATGGTGTCGCTTTCCGCGCCAATATCGACAAGATGAATATGGATTCAGCCAAGTGGATTGCCGGTGAAGATTACAATGCTGCACCTACCTGCGCTACCTGCCACATGTCTGCTACTAAAGACATGCCTGTTAGCCATGACATCGGCGGCCGTATTTCCTGGAATTTACGCGCACCTGTTTCTGCCAAGATTGATGCTAAAGCCATTAAGCAGGGCAAGAAAGT
Organism: uncultured Thiotrichaceae bacterium; assembly: GCA_964522445.1. GTDB lineage: Bacteria > Pseudomonadota > Gammaproteobacteria > SZUA-229 > SZUA-229 > CAZFUY01. The sequence goes on from CAZFUY010000081.1 coordinate 10,569, forward strand.
TAAGCCCTGGCTGGAACGTCGCAAAGATATGAAGAATGTTTGTGTTGCCTGTCATGGTCGTAACACAGTGGATAATTTCTATGAACAGCTCGATGGTTTTGTGGAATTGTTTAACAAGAAATTTGCCATCCCATCCAAAGAACTTATCTCATTGGTTAAGAAAGAAGGCCTGATCGACAAGACCAAGTTTAATGATGAAATAGAATGGACATACTTCTATCTATGGCATCACGAAGGTCGTCGCGCTCGTCACGGTGCTGCCATGTTAGCGCCTGACTATGTTCACTGGGAAGGTATGTTTGAAGTTGCTCATCGTTTCTACTTTGAAATGGTACCGCAGATAAAAGAACTGATTAAAGAAGCTAAAGAACACGGCAACAAAAAAGGCGCTGCTAAAGTTCAGAAGAAACTTGATGAGATCTTAAACTCTGAAATGCACCGTTGGTTCCTGGGCAAAAAACCGCCTAAGTCCTGGTCTCCAGAAGACAGTGACAACCACGGTTTCAAACCAGCGAAACATTAACTTTCACTCCATCCGGTGTCCCTTACGGGGCATTGGATAACTGTGGAAGTCTGTTGGTACTCTTTGCAGATTATCTGGATCCTACTCCACTAAACCGCATATATTATCGACAGACTTCCAGAGTTAGTTCTTAAGCCTGGATAACCAGTTAAATCTTTAAGTCGAAACATCACAGCAGCTAATATGTTAAAAAAATTACTTTTAAGTTTTCTTCTTTTTTCTTCACCACTTCATGCCGTGGTATTAGATAAACAAATCAGCACCGATGTTTCTGACAAACAATGTCTTGAATGTCATGGCGTAAAAGGTTTTTCCGCTATTACAGAAAAAAACGGCGTACGCAAAAAACGAGCGATTGATGTTAATCATGAAGCGATGAAGCAAAGCCTGCACGGTAAGTTAGAATGCGTGCAATGCCATATAGACATCAAAGAACTGCCGCATAAAAAAGAAAAATTAAAAACGGTTAACTGTGTAACCTGTCACCAGAAAAAAGATCCTGTACTCATTCGCCAAAACTCCAGAACTGTAGGGCGTGGCGCAAATCAACGCACCAAAACACCCGCCTTTGTATCTAATACAAAAAACTATACACTATCAATTCACGGCGACCCGACTAAAGATAATAACGCCAGTTGTAGCACCTGCCACACGGCTCACTATGTATTTAAATCTGACGACCCTCGCGCCCTTAACTACCGGGAGAATTCACCTCAGATGTGCGGTGAATGTCACCAGAAAGAATTACAGAATTATCAGAAATCCATTCATGGCGCAGCATTAAAAACCCCCTGGAAAGGGGACAGCGCCACCTGCGCCGATTGCCATTCAGCCCACGATATTTCTGAAGCAAAAGGTCTTGATGCCCACCGCATTGTTACTAAAAATTGCGGTAACTGCCATGAAAAAGAAGTATCCAGTTATATGTCCACCATCCATGGCCAACTGGCGTGGTTAGGCAATGAAAAAGTAGCTCGCTGTATTGACTGCCATCGCGGCCATGACACCCGAAAAATTGATGATCCCAAATCAAAAGTATCTCAACAGAACCAGCTTAAAACCTGTCGTGAATGCCATAAAGATGCAGGCGATAAAATTGTGCAGTATCACCCTCATGGCAATACATCCGACTTCGAAAAATACCCCAGCATGTATATTGTGGGCAAATTCATGGTATGGGTCGTCATGCTGGTTTTAATTTTCTTCTACGGCCATTCCATACTCTGGTTTATTCGTGAATACAAAGAACGCACAATCATCTGGTACACAGATAATTCCAGATCCGTACCCGTGCATGTAAAACCCAAAAAATCAGATAGCGGCGTACACTTCCAGAGATTCACCTGGTACTGGCGACTAAATCACTGGGCATTAGCTCTGTCTGTTATGACACTAACATTCACCGGCATGGCGGTAATGTACCCTGACACCCAATGGGCGGTTAATGCCATTAATATGGTTGGTGGTTCAGCTATATTTGGTAACATCCACCGCATTGCCGGGGTTATTTTCCTGGTTTCTGTATTCGGCCACGGCATTGTGGTGTTAAGGCGCATACTGAAAAATAAAAACTTTGACTGGTTTGGTCCAGATTCATTATTACCCCGCTGGAAAGACTGGGATGATATGAAAGATATGTTCCGCTGGTTCTTTGGCAAAGGAAAACAGCCCAAACTGGATCGCTGGACTTACTGGGAAAAATTCGATTACTGGGCCGTATACTGGGGCGCATTTGTTATCGGTTTATCCGGCATTATTCTCTGGGCATCACCTTACACCCTCAAATTCTTACCCGGCTGGGCATTTAATGTCGCCACCATAGCTCACGGCGTTGAAGCCTTCCTCGCCGTAGCCACTTTATTTGTGGTGCATTTTTTCAATAACCACTTCCGCCCGGAAAAATTCCCACTGGATACCGTAATGTTTACCGGCAGCTGGGATCTGGAAGAATTTAAACATGAACGCCCACTGGAATATGCCCGTTTGAAAGAAAGTGGCGAACTGGAAAAACATCTGGTAGAACCACCATCAAAACAGGCCAATATTATTTTCCATATCATTGGCTTTACGCTGTTAGCAACAGGATTAACTTTACTAGCAATGGTTGTTATTGGGTTTGCTAAACATGGGCTGGTTTAGACCAAATATTTCATTTTCTATTTAATCAAAGTCAAATATAGGTGAATACCTTTAAAATAACTTCAGACAGGGGCTGGTGTGTAGATAAAAATAGCCAGCCCCAGAAGTCCAGTCATTTATAGCAATTCTCTGAAAGCTCTCTAATTAAATACCGCATTGTTGTATTAACAGATTACGTTAGACATGGAATACTTATACGGTTTGTGGGTACGCATAAGCAATACGATGAAATTAAGG
>CAZFUY010000082.1:0-13398 GCA_964522445.1 uncultured Thiotrichaceae bacterium
CACTGTTCGGTATTAGCAGAAGATGCGATTAGTGCAGCGGTGGAAGATTATATAAGTAAGAAAGATAAAGATTAAAGCTAAGGTTTTAAATTTACAACGGATTTTAATTATGGCATTAACAATTACTGAACAAGCAGCAGATCGTGTAAAAGCGTTCCTTGAAAACCGAGGTAAAGGCATTGGTGTTCGTCTGGCAGTTAAAACATCTGGCTGCTCAGGTATGGCTTATGTTATTGAGTTTGTTGATGAGCTTAATGAGGATGAAGATAAGGTGTTTGAAAGCAATGGTGTAAAAATCATTGTTGATAAGAAAAGCCTTGTTTATCTTGATGGCACTGAAATGGATTTTCAGAAAGAAGGTTTAAACGAAGGTTTTAAATTTACCAATCCTAATGAAAAAGATAGCTGCGGATGTGGTGAAAGCTTTACGGTTTAAATTCTGCTGTTAGTCATAAGCAGACATCGTTCGATTGATTATGCCTGGGGACAGACCTCGCTTTTTGAGCTCTGTCCCCCTCGAAGTGACTATGTAATCACGACTCCGTACAGCTTGAGTGGTCTCACAACGGGAACGGAGCGCAAACAGCGCGATCCATCCCCAGGCAAATCAGGTTTAAAATTTCTTGATCTTAAAGTTCAGCAACAGGATGTAAGTAGTCATTCGTTTTTTTGTTTTATTTATAGTGGAGTTTAAGTGGTGTCTTTAGATGTCTAATGATCTTTTTTCAAAAAACTATTTTGAAATTTTTGATGTTCCTGTATCAACCGAAATAGATCTTGCGAAAGTAAGTGAAATTTATCGAGATATTCAGAAAAAAATACATCCTGATCGTTTTGTAAGCGCAGATGAACAGGAACGTCGTATTGCTATGCAAAAGACATCTTTAATTAATCAGGCTTTTCAAACATTAAAAGAACCCATAACACGTTTGCAATATATGATGTCATTAAAAGGCGTTGATATGGATTCTGAAACAGACACCACAATGGATGCTGCTTTTTTAATGGAGCAAATGGAGTTTCGTGAAGAGGTTGCAGAAGTGCGCGAAAAAGATGATCCATTAGATAAGCTGGATGCAATGGCATCTAAACTTAAAAAACAGCTTAGTGATTTCATGTCTTTATTTGAAAAAAATTATCAAAATTCTGAACTGGATAATGCGCGAGAAATTGTTAGAAAAATGCAGTTTCTGGTTAAAGCGCAAAAAGAAGTGACAACACTTTCTGAACAACTGGAAGACGAGTTGTTTTAATATAGAGATACAGCTAAGTATATAAATGTAGGAGCGGCTTTAGCCGCGATAAAGCGCTTAAGTTTCTAACTACATTTCACGGCTAAAGCTACTCCTACAAATAATGTAAAGACACGATTAATAATACACAAAATATTATGGCATTACTTCAAATAGCAGAACCCGGGCAATCGACAAAACCACACGAACATAAGTTTGCTGTTGGTATAGATCTGGGTACAACAAATTCTTTAGTGGCAACAATACGCAATGGTGAAATTAACACATTGCCAGATGAGCAGGGCGAGCATTTATTGCCATCTATTGTTCAGTTTAAGGATGATCAAATAGTTGTTGTGGGTGCTGATGCAAAAAACTGTGCAGTTACAGATCCATTAAATACCATTGTTTCTATTAAGCGCTTGATGGGACGAGGTATTGAAGATTTAAAAACTTTAGGCGAACAACTGCCGTATCATTTTGCTGAGACTGATTCTGCTGTACCTCGAATTAATACCGTTGCAGGTGATAAAAGTGCGGTTGAGATATCAGCTGAGATTTTAAAAACACTAAAAAAACGTGGTGAAGATACTTTAGGCGGTGAACTGGTTGGTGTGGTTATTACTGTGCCGGCATATTTTGATGATGCACAAAGACAGGCAACAAAAGATTCTGCAAAACTGGCAGGATTAAATGTTTTGCGTTTGCTTAATGAACCTACAGCGGCTGCTGTTGCCTATGGTCTGGATAGTGGTCAGGAAGGTGTTATCGCAATTTATGATTTAGGCGGGGGCACTTTTGATATTTCTATACTGCGTTTAAAACAGGGTGTTTTTGAAGTGCTGTCCACAGGTGGTGATAGCGCTTTGGGTGGTGATGATTTTGATCATGCTATTGCTGAGTGGATTATTGAGCAGGCAGGTATAGATTCCAGTCAACTTGATCCATCAACTTCACGTTTGTTATTACAGCATGCCTGTAAAGCGAAAGAAGAACTGGCAGCACAGGATCAGGTTGAACTAAATATAGAAATTAATAAAGACAAAATCTGGTCCGGGATTTTAAATAAAGAACAATTTAATGAGCTGGCTGATCCGCTGATTAAAAAATCTATAATGTCATGCAGGCGAGCATTGCGTGATGCAAAGATCGAACGCGAAGATATTTTAGATGTGGTTATGGTCGGCGGTTCGACTCGTTTGTTACGTGTAAGAGAACTGGTTGGTGATTTTTTTCAGCAAACACCATTAGTTGATATTGACCCGGATAAAGTTGTCGCCATTGGTGCAGCAACACAGGCTAATGCTTTGGCAGGTAATGATCCTGATGGCGATATGTTATTGCTGGATGTTTTGCCTTTATCTTTAGGTCTTGAAACCATGGGTGGGCTGGCTGAAAAAATTATTCATCGCAATACACCCATTCCTGTTTCACGCGCACAGGAATTTACCACCTATAAAGATGGCCAGACTGCAATGGCAATACATGTTGTGCAGGGTGAACGAGAATTAATTTCTGATTGCCGATCACTGGCTAATTTTGAATTAAGAGGTTTCCCGCCACAGGTTGCAGGTGCTGCCAGAATACGAGTGACATTTCAGGTTGATGCAGATGGTTTGCTTAGCGTGTCTTCAAAAGAAGAAACCTCGGGAGTTGAAGCGCATGTAGAAGTTAAACCTTCCTATGGTTTAAGCGATAATGAAATTGAAACCATGCTGCGTGACTCCATGGAACATGCGAATGAAGACAAAGATGCGCGTAGTTTGCGTGAGCAGAAAGTAGAGGCCGACAGAGTTATAGAGGCTATTGATGCCGCTTTAGCGGATGATGGTGATAGCATGCTTGAAGCATCGGAAAAAGATAATATTTTAAGAGCCAGGGATGAGTTGTCAGATGTACGAAATAACTCTGATGATGTTCAGCTAATCAAACAGGCGATGGAAAACCTGGAGCAGGCCAGTGCTGGATATGTTGCGCAACGTATGAATGTCAGCGTACAAAAGACTATGGCAGGTCATAAAGTTGAAGATTTTAAAGAAGGAAGTGAACCCTAATGCCACAAATTATATTTTTACCCCATGAAGAACTGTGCCCAGACGGCATGGTGATAGACGCTGAAAAAGGCATGACTATTTGTGATGCCGCTTTAAAACAGGGTATAGAAATTGAACATGCCTGCGAAAAATCCTGCGCCTGCACCACGTGCCACGTGTATGTTAGAGAAGGCGGTGAGTCACTTAATGAGAACACCGATGAAGAAGACGATATGCTGGATAAAGCCTGGGGTCTGGATCCCGATTCTCGTTTAAGCTGTCAGGCAGAAGTAGGCGATGTTGATCTGGTTGTCGAAATCCCCAAGTACACTATTAATATGGTTTCTGAAAATCACTAAAAAGGTCTGCATTAATGAATCTTAAATGGACAGATAGTCTGGATATTGCCATATCTCTGGATGAAGCTCACCCTGATACTGATCCTCAATTTGTTCGCTTTACTGACCTGCATCAGTGGGTGTGTGAATTAGATGATTTTGATGATGACCCTGAAAAATCCAGTGAAAAAATTCTTGAGTCTATTCAGATGAACTGGATAGAAGAAAAAGACTAGGAATTCATGTTATTTGCTCAGGTGTCGGAGTCAAAGTTATCCATTAATATCTCAGACCTGACGTAAAAGTAAACAACTTTGACTCCAACACCTGAACTTGGGAAAAAGACCAGGAATCTTCCATAAAAGCTATGTATTTGGCCTATCTTTATTAACCTTTGCGAAACTCCAAAAACCCTGTAAAATCGCGGGTTTAGCTAATAGTTGTAAATATCTGAGAATTGAGTGAGCACACCCGTTAACTTTCCACAAATAGAAAAATCTAACCTGCTGGGTATGAATCGTCAGGATTTGGAAATCTTCTTTGCCGGTATGGGAGAGAAAGCTTTTCGTGCAACACAGGTTATGAAATGGATTCATCAAATGAATGTGGATGATTTTCAGGAAATGACTAATATCAGTAAGTCTTTGCAACAACAATTAACCGATAGTGCAATCATTGAGTCGCTTGAAGTTATTACGGATCAATTATCAGAAGATGGAACGCGCAAGTGGGTTATGCGCCTTAATGATGGCAATTGTATTGAAGTTGTTTTTATTCCTGATGATGATAGAGGCACACTGTGTATTTCATCTCAGGTAGGTTGTGCGCTTGATTGCAGTTTCTGTTCAACTGCACGGCAGGGTTTTAGCAGAAATTTAACGACAGCAGAAATATTATCTCAGGTCTGGTTAGCTAGCCGATTGCTGGATGAAGAAAAAAAACCAGGCCGTAAAATTACTAACCTGGTTTTAATGGGCATGGGTGAGCCTTTGCTTAATTATGAAAACGTTGTTAAAGCTATTGATATTTTTCTGGATGATTTTGCGTATGGTTTAAGCAAGCGTAGAGTTACTGTCAGCACAGCCGGTGTTGTTCCTGCAATGGATCGTCTTGCAGATCGACATGATGTGCAGCTGGCCATATCTTTACATGCAACACGGGATAAGTTGCGTGATGAATTAGTGCCTATTAATAAAAAATATCCGCTTAAAGAATTAATTGCCGCATGCCATCGTTTTATGGAGCAGAGATCACCAAGATCCAGGCTTACAATTGAGTATGTTATGTTAGCCGGTGTAAATGATAGCGAACAGGATGCTAAGGAATTAATAAAATTATTAGATGGTCTATCGGTTTTAATTAATTTAATTCCATTTAATCCATTTGAAGATTCAGGTTATACAACATCATCTAATAATGCAGTAAGACGTTTTCAGGATCACCTAATGAAAGCCAGTATCACCACGGTAATTCGTAAAACTCGAGGCGAGGATATAGACGCTGCCTGCGGTCAGCTGGTTGGTAAAGTGAGTGACAAAAGTCGAAGACAACAAAAATTTATAAAACCACGTTTTGGAATGAATTCATGAAATTAGTTACAAAAATTATAATTATAATTTCAATAGCATTACTTTCAGCATGTGGCGGTGCAGACAATGTAAAATCAGGTAGAGGTAAGCCTGATTTAAAGAAAGCTGCAAACATAAATGTTCAGCTTGCATCGGGGTATATTAAGCGAGGTAGTTTTGAGGTTGCTAAAGAAAAATTAGAAAAGGCGTTAGAACAGGATGATGAATATGTGCCTGCATATACAACCTATGCTGTATTAATGGAAATAATGGGTGAAATAGATAAGGCTGAAAGTTATTATCTTGAGGCTCTGGATATAGATAATAAAAACCCGGAATTACATAATAATTATGGTTCTTTTTTGTGTAAGCATGGGAAGTTTGAAGAAGCAATTGAAGAATTAAATAAAGCACTGCGGAATAGATTTTATAAAACACCAGAAACGGTTCATGCCAATCTTGGTTTTTGCTTATTAAAAGGTGAATACCCGGATTATAAAAAATCTGAATACCACTTAAGAAAAGCATTAGCTATTAATCCAAAAATGCCAAGCGCTTTAATAACTATGGGTGAGCTTGCGCTAGAAACTAAGCGGTTTTTAATGGCTCGAGCTTATATGCAGCGTTATCATTCTGTGGTTCTGCCTGATGCAAAGAGTCTCTGGTATCAGATTCAAGCGGAAAGAGCGTTGGGTGATGAAAAACATTTCATTAAAATATCACGTGAATTACTGGAAAAATTTCCTGCCTCTCCAGAGGCTGAGAAAGTTATGGAATTTTCTGAAGAATGAGTGAGCAGGATAATAATGATAGCCCAGTTGATGAGGTAAATCATCAGCAGGAATTCGGAGGTCGCTTTCTTGCGGCGAGGGAAGCTGCTGGACTATCTGTTTATGAAGTTGCTGACGAGCTCAAGCTGACAGAAGAAGTTGTAAATGCACTCGAACATTCACAGATTGATATTTTGCCTGCTTCAACTTTTACACAGGGTTATATTCGAAGCTATGCCAGATTATTGGATCTTCCGGCTGAAGATATTATTAAAGCTTATACTCAATTGCTGCCAGAAAAAGAAAAACCTTTATCTGCCCGTTCTGTATTGCCGTCACAAAAAACAAGCCGAGACTCTACTGTTAAGTTAGTGACTTACGGAATGTTGGTGATGGGGCTGATTTTGCTGATAGCCTGGTGGTATCAGACAGATTTTGACTGGGTTGAAAATACGGATTCAGATGGTGCTGAAGCAGAGGTACAGGTCGAAGAAGAAAATACAGAAGAACAGGGGCAGACGCTTCACCAAGCCATAAATATGGAAATGGCTGAAGCCCCATCCGTTGAACGCAAGCAGCAGAATAAAATTGAACTAAAAGAAAAAAAAGCAACTAAACAGAAGCAGGAAGCAAGTATTGATAATGCTTTAACTGAAGTTATAAAAACCGAAGGTAATGTTTCAGATAAATTAACGGATGAGCCTGTACTTTCGGGTAATGATATTGTGCAGCTAACTGCAATAGCAGATTCATGGATAGAAATTCAAGATGCCACTAATAACAGACTATTTTTTGGTTTAATTAAAGAAGGGGATACACAGAAACTTAAAGGGAAAGCGCCTTTTAGAATGTTTCTGGGAAATGCGCCTGCCGTAGGCGTACAGTTAAATAATCGCTCTGTTGATATATCAACGTATGTTCGAAAAAATAATGTTGCGCATGTCACTATATCCAGAGATGGTCTGGTTGTTAATGTGCGTCGGCAAAAGAAAAAAATAAAAGAAAATAATGAAGTTCAATCCAGCACCGATGAATCAGCATCGGCTGTTAACTAATATTTAAGAATTATCATGGCTGCAAAAATACAATCAATTCGAGGAATGCACGATATATTGCCTGAACAAACAGGTTTATGGCAGTATTTTGAAAGCACCGTTAGACACACTGTTCAGTCATACGGTTATCATGAAATACGTATGCCTGTCGTTGAATCAACAGATTTATTTTGTCGTTCTATTGGTGAAGTAACAGATATTGTTGAAAAAGAAATGTACACATTTAGTGACCGAAATGGTGATAGCTTAACGCTACGCCCAGAAGGTACGGCGAGTTGTGTGCGAGCGGGTATTCAGCATGGCCTATTTTATAATCAGCAACAACGCCTGTGGTATGCAGGGCCAATGTTCAGACATGAGCGGCCTCAAAAAGGACGCTACAGACAATTTCATCAAATCGGTGTGGAAACATTTGGTATTCAGGGGCCTGATATTGATGCTGAATTAATTATGATGACGGCGCGTTTGTGGAAAAATCTTGGTCTTAAAGATATTCGTCTGGAATTAAATACTTTAGGTAGCAATGAGTCGCGAGAAAAATATAAAGATGTGCTTGTGGAATACTTATCTAAACATAAAGATGTTCTTGATGAAGATAGCCTGAGACGATTAAATTCAAATCCATTAAGAATACTGGATAGTAAAAATCCCAAAATGCAGGATTTAATTGAAGCTGCGCCAAAGCTAATGGATTATCTGGATGAAGAATCCATTAGTCATTTTAATCAGTTGCAGGAAACATTAAAAGCATCGGCAATTGATTTTACAATTAATACCCGTCTTGTAAGAGGCCTTGATTATTACTGTAAAACTGTATTTGAATGGGTTACAGATAAATTAGGTGCTCAGGGTACAGTATGTGCGGGTGGTCGTTATGATGGCCTGGTGTCTCAGTTAGGTGGTAGAGAAACACCTGCAGCCGGTTTTGCTCTTGGCATAGAACGTTTGCTTTCTCTGTTTGAAGATCAGGGTTTTGAATTAGAAAGTACACTGGATGTTTATCTGGCATTACAGGGTGATGCTGCTGAAAAGCAGGGTATGCAACTGGCTGAAAAATTACGAGATCAGATGCCAGAATTATCTATGCAGGTTAATTGCGGTGGCGGTGGTTTTAAAAGTCAGATAAAAAAAGCCGATAAAAGTGGTGCAAAGCTGGCTTTAATTCTGGGTGAAGATGAAATTAATAATCAGATGATTACGATAAAACATCTTCGGCAAAATATTGAGCAACAAACAATTGAGCAAGCTGAAATGGTTTCAGTATTGCGTAAACATTTAAAATAGATATAAATCGGGGTTAAATAAAAAATGGATTACGAAACTGAAGAACAACAGGTTGAAGCCATTAAAAAATGGTGGAAAGAAAATGGCAGTATGGTTATGGCTGGTGTTTTACTGGGCATTGTTGTGATTTTTGGCTGGCGTTACTATGATAACTATCAGAAAAATCATGCTGAATACGCCAGCAATGTTTATAACAGTGTTATGCAAATAGTTGCAACAGGCCAGGGTGCTGATGATTTACAGATAAAAGTAAATGAGTTACTGGCAGAGTATTCAGATACACCTTATGCAAGTTTATCTGCTCTTGTGCTGGCAAAACAGCAGATAAAGTCGGGTGATTTTACAAAAGCACAGCAACAACTGGAATGGGTTATTAATAATGCTGATCAGGAAGAGTTACGTCATATTGCACGTTTGAGATTAACGCGTCTGTTATTTGCAGGCAAACAATATGATGCGGCTTTAAAATTGCTGAATGTAGATTATCCTAAAAGTTTTGCTGTTATGTATGAGGAACTGAAAGGTGATTTATATGTGGCTCAGGGTGAATTTAATATGGCTCGTGTTGCTTATGATAAAGCTATTTTAAATTCAGGACTTCAGGCGGGTAAATGGCTAAAGCTTAAACGTGATGATCTGGGATCATCTGAAAAACAAGAGCCTTCTGCATGATTAAATATTGTTTAATCTTTCTTTCTATTCTATCTATTACGGCCTGTGGTTCTAATGAAGATAATTCAGAACCGCCAGCAGAACTGGTTGACTTCGAATCATCAGCAGAAATAAATCAACTCTGGTCTGCATCAATTGGTGACGGTGTAGAACAACAATATCTTAAACTTTATCCGCTGCTACTTGATGATCGATTAATTGTTACAGATAGAGAAGGTGAAGTTACAGCGCTTGATCTGGAAACGGGTGATGAGTTGTGGCGTGTTGAACTTAATGTGTTTGTCAGTGGTGGGGTTGGTGGTGACAAAGAAAACCATCTTATTACAACACGTGATGGCGATGTTATTTTGCTGGATGCTAATGGCAAGGAAAAATGGCGAGGTAAAGCCTCCAGTGAAATTTTAGTTCCTCCTGTAATAGACGATGATGTTGTTATTGTTCAAAGTGTTGACGGCCAAATAACAGCTTTATCATTGCTCTCAGGTAAAGAAGTCTGGATGAATAAACGTGATGTGCCAGCACTTACTTTAAGAGGCAATAGTCGACCCCTGGTTAAACATGGTCGTATTTATAATGGTTTAGATAGTGGGCGTTTAGTTGTTCTGGATTCATCTAATGGTCGTACTCTTTATGATCTGGCAATTGCTATGCCTAAAGGTCGTTCAGAACTTGAGCGCATGGTTGATATAGATGGCGATGCTGCATTTGATGATGGCACACTATATATTGCCAGTTATCAGGGGCGCGTTGTTGCTATTGATGTTCGTCGAGGTCAATTGTTATGGACACGAAATTTATCAACTGTTACAGGCGTTGAAATTAGTGACTCAAGTTTATTTAGTGCTGATGCGCGTGATAGTTTATGGGCGCTAGATCGAAATAATGGTGCCACACTCTGGAAGCAGGAAAAACTAAAAGCACGTCAATTAACAAAGCCTGTGGTTATGGGTGAAACATTAGTTGTTGCTGACTTTGAAGGATACCTTCATTGGGTCTCTCAATATGATGGGCACTTTATTGCGCGAGTTGAAGTTGATAGTTCGGGTATTTTAGTTCCGCCACTTGTGAAAAATGATCGCCTGTATGTTATTTCTCGTGAAGGAGAAATTGTTGCCTATCAGGTGAAATTTAATTAATTATAAAAAATATTTATGTAGGAGCGGTTTTAGCCGCAATGTGTTATCAACCTGAATAAATTCGCGGCTAAAGCCGCTCCTACAATCTCACTCAAAGGAATACAATGAGCATAAAGCGCACCAGCCCATTTGAAATAATTGTTTGGTTAATCTCTATTTTAATTCTTATTATTATTGCCAGCCCTTTTGTGCTGGGATTTAAGATTAAGGATGATTACGGCAATATGCTCAAAACATTTTCGCATATAATGCAGGTTGATATACGCATTAAAAGTTATGACAGAGGTTTTTTTTCGTCAAGTGCAGTATTAGAAGTGCTGATACCCAGTACACCTGTGGTATTGGAATTCAAGGAAAAAATTGTTCATGGCCCTTTATATCTGGGTTTGCTTAACCAAAATAAATCGCCCTTTGTTGTTGCGGTTGCTAATGGAGAAATGTTGCCAGTAAAAGATTTTGAAGCTGTTGTTGATCAGGCTTTTTCTGGTAAAGCACCTGTTATGTATCAGAATGTTATCGACTTTTCCGGTAACGTAGATATTGTTGAATATATGCCGCCAGTAAATGCAGTTATCGAGCAGGATACAGGGATCATCAAAATTAAGTCATCAGGTATGACTGTACAATCCTATTATTCTGCTTTTGAAAAGAAAATGTCTGGTGAGGGATCAATCGCTTCATTTTATTTATTTACAGATGAAGCCAGGCTCGATCTGAAAAACCTGAGTTTTAGTTATTCAGGAAAAACAGGACAAAATGACTTATTAATAGGCGATTCTGTTATTTCATTTGATAAGCTGGAAATTAATTCACAGGGTGACCAGTTTGTTTTGAATAAATTTAATGTAAGTTCAATGACAACTGAAGCGGGTGTCTTAATTAATTCTCAGCTGCGTCTGAATGCGCGAGAAATTTATGCCTCTAATCAACGAATCGGTCCGGTTATATTCAACATTGTTATTGATGGTTTGAATGCAAATGCTATTAAGCAAATACAGAGCATGCAGAAAGAGATAGAAATCAAAATGCAACAGGGGGTTCCTGCTGAACAAATTAATGCAATGTTAGCAGGAAAAATGATTGCTATAGTGCCTGATTTATTTAAACAGACTTTAATAAAAATAGATCCATTTTCATTAGAAAGTGAACTTGGGAAACTGGATGCGCATCTGGATTTTTCTGTTGAAGGTTTGGATGATACAACACCAGCAGATCCATTATTTATATTAACTGCAATTAATCTGGATACAGACTTCAATGTCGATGAAGCGTTAATGCGTCAGCTAGTTGAATGGCAACTGGTATCAAATGAAGCAAAAATTTTATTAACTGGAAGCGCTCAGTCTCAGAAAGCAGAAGCTAATATATCAATGGAGCAAAAAGTAACTGAAAATTTAAAAGGTCTGATTGATGAAAACTGGTTAGCTTTTTCTGAGGGGAAATATAAAAGTAAAATTACTTTGCAGCAGGGTCAAATGATTATGAATGGCAAGACCATTGATCCTATGTCACAAATTATGCCGCAAGTGGCACCTTAAAATTATGTTACCTGTTATTGCATTAGTTGGTCGTCCCAATGTTGGAAAATCCACCTTATTTAACGTGCTTACAAAAACACGTGATGCGCTGGTGGCTGATTTTCCTGGTTTAACCCGTGATCGAAAATATGGCCATGGTGTATTTGAAAATCGTAATTATATTGCGATTGATACAGGTGGCCTGAGTGGTGAATCAGAAGAGCTCGATGAGCGTATGGCTCAGCAGACACTGCTTGCTATTGAAGAAGCCAATATTGTTTTCTTTCTGGTTGATGCAAGACATGGCTTAACAGCAGCAGATGAAGGTATTGCCAAACAGTTACGTCGTTTAGGTAAGACAGTTCATTTAATAATTAATAAAATAGATGGGCTGGATCAGGCGCAGGCTGAAGCTGATTTTTTCTCTCTGGGTTTCACTGATGTTTACTCTATTGCCGCGGCTCATAACCGTGGCATAAACAAATTGCTGGGTGCTTTATTATCTGAATGCGAAGAGTGGAATGAATTTGATGAAGATAAAGCTGTAGGTGTGAAAGTTGCCCTGGTTGGTAAGCCAAATGTGGGTAAATCTACTCTGGTTAATCGCATGTTGGGTGAAGAACGTGTTGTTGTTATGGATATGCCCGGTACAACACGGGATAGTATTTTTATTCCTTTTGAACACAATGATAAACAATATACTTTAATTGACACAGCTGGTATCAGGCGTAGAAAAAAAGTAAAAGAAACGGTTGAAAAATTTAGCGTTATTAAAACCCTGCAAGCTATAGATCAATCCAATGTAACCTTATTAATGATTGATGCCAGAGAAGGTATTACTGACCAGGATTTGCATTTACTGGGTTATATTATGGATGCTGGACGCGGGCTGGTTATTGTTATCAATAAATGGGATGGCATGGATGACTATGCTAAAGATCGCATTCGTGAAGAACTGGAAAGGCGGCTGGTATTTATACAGTTTGCAGAAATATTTTTTATCTCAGCTTTACACGGCTCTGGCGTTGGTAAGTTATATCAGGCGGTTGATATGGCTTATGCTTCAGCGACCAAAAAATTATCAACTAATGAACTGACCCGTATTTTAGAAAAAGCAACACAGGCACATCAGCCTCCCTTAGTGAGAGGGCGTAGAATTAAGCTCAGGTATGCTCATCAGGGCGGAATGAATCCACCCATTATAGTCATACATGGTAATCAGACTGATTTAGTGCCCAAAGCATATAAACGATATTTATCTAATGTTTTTATTGAAGCGCTAAGGCTGCGTGGCACACCCATGAGGTTAGAGTTTAAAACCGGAGGCAACCCCTTTTCTGGAAGGCCAAATAAATTAAAAGAACGCCTGATTAAGCAAAAGAAGCGTCTGCCTCAGTATATTAAAAAGAATAAAAAGCAAAATAAAAGAAGATAAAGCAGGCTTAATTTAATGCTGTTTCTTATTGTTATTTATAATAAAAACAATAACATAGGAATGTTAACTAGAGTGCTTATGATAAATATCATGTTTATGATTGATTTAAAAGCAGTTATAAACTGTAATAAATAATTAACTACTAATTTGACCAATTACAATTCATTAACTATATTCCCAGTAATTCTAATAATTTCAAAAATATATCTACACTATTTAAATAAGCAATTTAGATTTAAAAAGAATAACCAAGAGGCACACCAATGAAGAAAGCACTCATGTATTCAGCTGTATTAGGCGCTTTTGTTGCAAATACGCCTGTAAACGCTATCGAGTTTGATGGATTTCTAACAGCAGG
>CAZFUY010000083.1:0-13192 GCA_964522445.1 uncultured Thiotrichaceae bacterium
TTACCAGCCCGATAGAACTATGGGAAATATTGCAGGGAAAATATCAGGTGGGTCACTCTAGTGAAAAAGCTATGGACTCAAAAAATAATAAGTAGTTGGGAGAAATAATTATGTTGAGGAAAATACCTGTAGTTTTAATGATGTTACTTCTGTCATTAACCGTTCATGCGGATTTTGGAGGTGAAGTAAAGTTGTTAGCCTCTGATGGTGCAGCTTCTGACCTATTAGGCGTGTCTGTTTCAATCAGTGGTGATACTGCAATAGTCGGTGCGTCTAAAAGTAGTGATACAGGTGCTGCTTACGTGTTTGTGCGTGACTCTGACGGAATCTGGATAGAGCAGCAAAAACTGTTGGCTAGTGATGGTGTGGCTGGTGACTACTTTGGTAGATCTATTTCGATAAGTGGTGACACAGCAATAGTTGGAGCAATAGGTTATCTGCTCTCTCCAGATACGCCTGGTTTTGCCTATATATTTGTGCGTGGCTCTGACGGTAACTGGACACAACAACAAAAATTACTGGCTTCTGATGGTGCAATAGGTGATGTATTTGGCATATCTGTTTCGCTCAGCGGTGACACCGCAATAATTGGTGCACACAGGAATGATGACAACGGTGATGATACGGGTTCTGCTTATGTATTTATACGCGATGCCAACGGCAACTGGACAGAGCAGCAAAAGCTACTGGCTTCCGATGGAGCTGCTAATACCGCGTTTGGCAGAGCTGTTTCTATCAGCGGTGACACTGCAATGGTTGGGACTCCTGGCGATAATGCTAGTGATCCAGCTTCTGGTTCTGTTTATGTATTTATACGCGATGTCAACGGTGACTGGACACAGCAGCAAAAGCTACTGGCCTCAGACGGCTCTGATTTTGACTACTTTGGGATATCTGTTTCTATCAATGGTGATACAGCAATAGCAGGTGCATCGGGACATGATGACAATGGTTTCTCTTCGTCCGGAGCTGCCTATGTGTTTGTACGTGACTCTGACGGAATCTGGGCAGAGCAGCAAGAGCTACTTACTTCTGATACTGCGCTAGCCGATTCGTTTGGTGGGGCTGTTTCGATTAGTAACGACACTACAATAGTTGGTGCATACAATACTGATGATAACGGTTTGTCTTCTGGTTCTGCCTATATATTTATGCGTGACCCTGATACCAGCGTCTGGACAGAGCAGCAAAAGCTACTGACCTCTGATGGTATGGCTAATGATTACTTTGGAGGAGCTGTATCTATCAGTGCTGATACAGTAATAGTTGGAGCAGGTGGGACAGATGATAATGGATCTCTTTCCGGCTCTGCTTATGTCTACCATACTATAGTTCCCGTTCCTGACATTACAGTCATTGACTCGGTAGTACCAAATAATGATTCGATATTACCCTTTGGTGACATTACTGAGCAGGCATATTCTGATCAGATAGTGACAGTAACAAATGATGGAAATGCAGATCTGACCCTTGGAAGTATCGCTGTGGCAGATGCGCTGCTAAGCCCGTTTACTATTGAGATTAATAACTGTTCGGGTCAGGTGCTAACGCCTGCATCTAATTGCACCATAACTGTGAGATTTGCTCCACAGTCTACAGGTAGCTTTAATGACAGCTTTGATATTCCCTCTGATGATCCAGATGAAAGCTCAGTAATAGTTAATGTTAGCGGCATGGGTACAGGCTTACCTGTGCCTGATATTAGAGTCACGGATACCATTGTGCCTGCAGATGATCTTGATATTGATTTTGGCAATATTACACAGGCTAGTATATTAGAACAGACAATTTCTATTGCTAATAATGGCAATGCCAATCTGCTTATAGGAAATATTGCAACTCAGGACATACTGGAATCCCCCTTTAGTATTCTGAATGATGCCTGTTCAAACACAATTGTGGTGCCGGCAACAAGCTGTACATTAACTGTCAGGTTTGAACCAACAGGAGCAGGAGTCTTTAATGACAGCTTTGATATTCCTTCGGATGATACTGATGAAGCCAGTCTTACATTTAATTTGACTGGTACGGGAACTGCATTGCCGACTCCTGATATTGCAGTAAGTGATCTCCGGATATCATTTGGTGATGTCACCGAGGGTACCAGCTCTGATCAGGCAGTGACAGTTAGCAATGCTGGTACAGCAGACCTTGATATTGGTCAGATTGCTCAGGTGAATAGTCTGGCAGTGCCATTTACCCTTCGCAACGACAACTGCTCAATGCAGACATTGGCTCCTGCAACAAGCTGTACCTTTATGATCCGTTTCTCACCCACTTATGAGAATAGTTTCAAGGTTAATTTTAATATCCCATCCAATGATGTGGATGAAAACCCTGCCGTTATTAGTGTGTATGGTTCTGGTATAGCTGTGCCAGTGACCCCAGATCCAGACCCAGCAGATCCAGACCCAGCTCCAGAGAATCCAGGTGGTGGCGGTGGTGCTATAAGTGGATTTATTCTGTTAGTTAGTATGCTGCTACTTGTCATACGAAGGAAACATTAGTTTATCTGCAAGATTATGTAGCACTTACCCCGTTGCATAAATGAATCTGTTGTCCTGTGGGTAGTAGACTGTTTATGCCTGTTATGTTTGATAACAGCGTTAAAAAATAAATGATAAAAGAGGTTACCATGGACGTTTGTGCTGCAATGAATATTACAGATTTTACTCATAAGAAGAGTGCATCTAAATTTTACTTAAAAGGTATTATTTATCTATTTATTTTAATTTTTTCACTGCTAATTTTAGTTTCCTGTGGCGGTGGAAGTGATGATGAAAATATAGATGCTGGTAATAATATAGATGATAATAATGCAACCACTATAACTGGTCAGTTTATTGATGAGCCGGTGCAGGGTCTTAATTACAACTGCTCATCTGGCACATTGGGTGTAACTAATAGTAATGGTGAATACACCTGTAATACGGGAGATAATGTTACCTTCTTTCTTGGTTCTATTTCGATTGGAACAGTCGTCGTACAGTCTGTTATAAGTCCATATTTACTTTTTGAAAATGATATTGATGCGGCCATTAATCTGGCCAGACTTTTACAGTCAATTGATTCAGATGGCGATATAAACAATTCAGTAACGGTTATTGATGATTCGCTTATTGCTTTATTGCCAGCTAATACTGATTTTTCAAGCCCTGCATTTGCAGCTGATACTGAAGCGGCACTGAATATTACACTGGTTTCTAGCGAAGTTGCTCGTGCGCGACTTAATGATACGGTGATCCAGTATGGAGGTGTTATCCCCGTAACGGATAACTTACCTGTTGCTAATGCAGGTTCAGACCAAACTGTTCAGTCAGGTAGCAGTGTAAGCCTTAATGGCTCTGCCAGCTATGGCCCACAGGATCATGCTTTAATCTATAGCTGGACTTTTCTTTCAAGGCCGGCTTCAAGTAATGCTAGCCTTTCAGATGCAACAATTGTTAATCCGGTTTTTAATGCAGATACCCGTGGTGTTTTTATAATTCAGCTGGTTGTTAATGATGGAGTAAATAGCAGTAATATTGATAGTGTGGTTATCACGGTTAATGAAAATACCAATATTTCAAATGAAGCCCCAGCGCGTCAGTGGCTGGCAACAACAGGTACCTCTGATAATGATCTTGCCAGGGATATAGATGTCGACTCAAATGGCAATGTATATATTACGGGTTACAGTAATAGTAACTTTGAAGATAAAACAAATAATGGAAGTTCTGATTTATTTATTTCTAAATATGACGCAAATGGAAATAGACAATGGACGGTTTTAAATGGAACTGATCAGAGAGAAAATGCCGAAGCAATAGCGGTAGATAAACAGCGTAATGTTCTTTACGTAACAGGGTTTACTGACGGTAATCTGGATGGTGAACTAAATAATGGTGACAGAGATATCTATATTACAAAATATGATACTGATGGCAATCACTTATGGACAGTGTTAAATGGTACAACTGGAAAAGACAGGGGATATGCTATTGCAGTTGATGTTGACGGAGATGTCTATGTAACGGGAAGAGCAGACTTATCACTGAATGGAAATGCGGGTGCTGGCGGATATGATCTTTTTATCAGTAAATATAATGCAGATGGTGATCGGTTATGGACTCAACAAACGGGTACAAACAGTTTTGAAGCGGGTTATGGTATTGCCCTGGATCCAGACAAAAATGTTTATGTTGTTGGATATTCTGGCTCAGGACTTGATGGTAATGAAAGTGCTGGTGCAACAGATATTATTGTAACCAAATATAATACAGATGGTGTACGGCAATGGACTCAGCAGCAGGGAACAGCGTCAGTGGAAGCAGGACATGATATAGCTGTTGATGAAAACGGTAATGTGTATATAACGGGGCATACTCAGGGTGACCTTGCTGATAATAATCAGGGCGGCTGGGATTTTATTGTTGCAAAGTATGACACTAATGGCGTTTTGCAATGGACTCAACAGTCAGGTACAGATGGAATTGAATGGGGCTGGGGTATAGCGCTGGATTCAGAGCTGAATATTTATGTGACTGGAATTACAGAAGGTTCGCTGGATGGCAATGCAAGTCAGGGTGAAATGGATTATTTTATAGCCAAATATAATAATGATGGAGAATATATCTGGAGTTTGCAGGATGGCACAAGATCCACTGAATGGAGTGAATCGCTGGTTATTGACTCAGTCGATAATATTTATACCAGTGGCATTTTTTATGGTGCTATTATCCCCAATAATGGTTCAAAGGAAGATGTGTTTGTAGCTAAATATGGTAACAATATTATCAGTAGTGAGTTTTATACTGTCGGTGGAACAGTAGATGGAATTATTGGTTCGTTTACTTTAACAAATAATAATGGTGATGAAATTACTATAGAGGAAAACGGCTCTTTCACATTCCCAACTGGTTTGCCTGATGGTGCTTCCTATGATGTAAAAATATCAACTTATATTAATACAGGTTTTAGATGTTTTGTCTCTGGTGGTGATAATGATGATGGTACGGGCGCAATACCCGGCGCGAATGTAACAAGCATTCAGATTAGTTGTTATGGCGTATGATGAGGTATAGCTAGCCTGCAGCATTGCTCAATGCTGCTACAGGAAGTGAAGAGATGAAAGGGATTTTTAGCTCTTCTGTAGAGTAATCAATGGGCTTTCAATCCATAGTTGTTGAGTCATTATGGCTGTTCTTTTTTTGTGGAGGTTGCGCCCCAGTGCAGTAAATATTTTCCAACTGATAGATAAAAATGATAGTCTTAATCTTGTTTATAAATTACAAAAACTCAAAGGCGTAACTAACCATTTCTTTTCCAGGGTCAATAATTTCAATATTAAAAGAAACGGGATTGCCGGGTTCCATTTTGGGAATTTGATCTTCTGGAATACCTAAATATTCATAAGGCTTAAAGTGTCGGCCTGCAATTATCTGGCCGCGTATATTTTCGAAGCGTAATTCAAGCAACGGAAAATCCTGTTCGAACTCGGCCTGATTAACAATGGTGGCGCTAATCATTAAAGCATTTTCAGTATTGGGATGAGTAAAAATATTTTTACTGCTGAGTTCTATTCTTTCGGGGTCTCTGGGGTCAGGTAAATTACATTGCACATGCTGACATAGCTGCCCTAATAAGGGCCTTAATTCTTTAAGTTTTACAAGATGCAGACGATCATAATATGCGTACTGTAACAGGCCAGCAATAATTAATGCCAGAATGCCCGAAGACCAGAATAGTGTGCTGATAATGCTGTAATGTTTATTTGAGCCCTGTGTTTCTGTGCGTAAATCTTCAGGGATAATGTCAGGCAATGAAAAATCATTGTTTTCATTATCAGTAAGGATTTCTATTGTTTCATTGCTGTTTTCAGATTGTTGTTCGGTAACTTCATCATACATATTTGTATGTGGGCTGGTGTATGGATTGTCAGCAGTGAAAATTGCCAGACAGTGGCCACAACGAACCTGACCTTCTGCCTGACCAAGTTGTTCTTCGGATATCTTAAAAACAGTATGGCAATGAGGACATTCTGTTTGCATTATTTTTTTATTCCACTAATTCTAACCCATTCATTTTGAATGGATGGTGCGTCAAGAGTGAACCATTGGCTATAAGTATCGAGTATAGATTGAGACTGATTTTCAAGTATGCCGGATAAAATAATATGGCAACCACTTTTGCAATAAGATGATAATAGTGGTGCAAGTTCAACTAATGGTCCTGCAAGAATATTAGCTAGTACGATGTCATATTTTTGTTGTGCTAATTGTTCTGGTTTCATGACATCAATTTTACTTAAAACATTATTAGCTTCTGCATTGTCTTTAGTAGCATCCAGTGCCTGAGGATCTATGTCTACACAATCACAATATTTTGCACCAAGTATTAATGATGCTATAGCCAGTACGCCTGAGCCACAACCAAAGTCTAAAATATTTTTATTTTCTAAATCAGCTGAATCAAGCCATTGCAGACATAAAGCGGTTGTGGGATGTGTGCCTGTGCCAAAGGCAAGGCCGGGGTCAAGCATAAGGTTTACTGCGTCAGGTTCTGGTGGCTTTAAATGTTTGGGGCAAACCCAGAGACGCTTGCCAAATTGCATGGGTTTGTAATTATCCATCCATGCACGCACCCAGTCTTTATCTTCAAGTTGATCAACGTGTAGATTTAATTCGCTGCCCAGTTTTTTATGGATGTGTTGTTTTAAATTTTCAGTATTAATATCAGCTTCAAATAAGCCGGTAAGAATTAGTTTTTCCCATAAAGGCGTTTCACCTGGTGCAGGTTCTAAAACAGGATTATCTTCAGCATCTTTTAAAGTAACGGATAAAGCGCCCGCATCAAGTAAAGCCTGTTCGGCTTTTTCAGTTGTGGATTTATTGATTTGAAGTGTGAGTTGAATCCAGGGCATTTTTATTTGACGCAGGGGCGCGGAGATGCAGAGAAATATTTAATTAAATATTGTTTAAAAAAAGATAAAAACAATCTCTGTGTCTCCGCGCCCCTGTGTCAAAATAATTTATGAAAGCCCTAGTTTCTTTTCAAGATAATGAATATTTGCACCACCTTCCTGAAAAGCGTGGTCATTCATAATATCCATCTGTAATTCGACATTGGTGTTAATGCCGTCAATAACTAGTTCAGATAATGCGCCTTTCATACGTGCTATAGCTGTATCGCGAGTGTTTCCATGAGCAATTAGTTTGCCAATCATTGAGTCGTAATGCGGTGGTACTGTGTAGCCGCTGTAGATATGTGATTCCACGCGAATGCCTGGGCCACCCGGTGCATGGTAACGACTGATTTTACCTGGAGAAGGCATGAATGTTTTTGAATGTTCGGCATTAATTCGGCATTCAATAGCGTGACCTGTGAGTGTAATGTCTTGTTGCTTTAAACGTAGAGGTTCACCCGATGCGATATAAAGCTGCTCTTTTACAATATCTACACCTGTTACCATTTCAGTAACAGGATGCTCTACCTGAACACGAGTATTCATTTCAATGAAATAAAATTCACCGTCTTCAAATAAAAACTCAAATGTTCCTGCGCCGCGATAATTAATCTGGTTACAGGCGTTTACACAAACGGCTCCAATTCTTTCGCGTTGTTCTGGTGTAATACCTGGGGCTGGGGCTTCTTCAACAACTTTTTGGTTACGACGTTGCATAGAGCAGTCGCGTTCACCCAAATGAACAGCATTGCCCTGACCATCAGACAGTACCTGAATTTCAACATGGCGTGGGTGTTCCAGATATTTTTCCATGTACACAGAGTCATTATTAAATGCAGCACCTGCTTCAGCTTTTGTTAAGCTAATGGCGTTAAGTAATGCCGCTTCAGAATGAACAACACGCATACCGCGGCCACCACCACCACCTGATGCTTTAATAATAATGGGATAACCAATTCTTTTAGCAATTTCTATGTTTGTATTGCCATCACTTCCCAGTTCACCATCAGAGCCTGGTACGCAGGGTACGCCAGCTTTTTGCATGGCCGCAATGGCGGCAACTTTGTCACCCATAATGCGGATGGAATCGGCTTTAGGTCCGATGAAAATAAAACCACTGTCTTCAACGCGCTCTGCAAAATCTGCATTTTCAGACAGAAAACCATATCCAGGATGAATAGCCATTGCGTCGGTTACTTCAGCGGCACTAATAATGGCAGGGATATTTAAATAACTTTGTAATGATGGCGCAGGCCCAATACATACAGATTCATCTGCAAGACGAACGTGTTTTAAATCTCGGTCTGCTTCTGAATGAATGGCAACTGTTTTAATGCCTAATTCACGACAGGCTCTTAAAATGCGAAGAGCAATTTCGCCTCGATTGGCAATGACTACTTTTTCTAACATATAAATTCTTTTTTATTTAATGTAAATATTAATTAAAACTCAGTAAGTGCCGCTTGCTTCTGTATGATTTTATGGCAAGGAGGAAAATATCTATTCCCTGATGCTGCCATGAAATTGTACAGAGGCGAGCTGGGTGCTTACAATTTACTCGATAACAAACATGGGTTGCCCAAACTCAACAGGCTGACCATCGTCAACAAGAATGGCTTTAACTGTGCCCGATTTATCTGCTTCAATCTGGTTAAGGATTTTCATTGCTTCAATAATGCACAATGTTTCGCCTTCGTTAACGTGCTTACCAACTTCAGTGAAAGTAGGTGCGCCGGGTGATGAAGAACGATAGAAAGTACCCACCATAGGTGAGGTCACTTTGTGGCCTGAAATTTCTTCTTCTGCAGAAGACTCTTCACTGGCCGGGCTGGGCGCGGCGGCAGGTGCAGCAACAGGTGCTGCATAAGCAACAGGCGCAGCAGCCATAGGCACACTAGCTGCCTGTCGTGTTATGCGAACAGATTCTTCACCTTCTTTAATTTCAATTTCGGCGATGCCAGATTCATCCAGCAGCTCTATTAATTTTTTTATCTTGCGTATATCCATAGGGTTTTAAGCCTTAAAATAAGTTATTCGATGTGTTTGATAGCAGCACGCAGGGCTAATTCATAACCCATTGAGCCAAGCCCTGATATCACCCCAGTGGCAATATCAGAAAAATAAGATTGTTTACGAAAATCCTCACGGGCATGCACGTTTGAAAGGTGCAGTTCTATGAAAGGAATTTTCACACCACTCAGTGCGTCACGAATAGCAACACTGGTGTGAGTAAAAGCGGCAGGGTTAATAATAATAAAAGCGGTTTCATCATCCTGGGCTTTGTGAATCCGCTCTATCAATTCATGTTCCACATTACTCTGTAAATGTGAAATAGTATGTTTCATATCTTTAGCCAGTTTTGCTACATCAGAAATGATGTCATCAAGTGATTTATTACCGTAATGTTCAGGTTCCCGGCTGCCAAGCAGGTTTAGATTGGGACCATTTAGAACGAGAATTTGAGCCATTTTTAGATATGTATTAATTCATAGAGTGGATATGCCGAGATTTTGCACGGATTTTGACTCGATGTCTACCTGTTTTCGGGATTTACAGGTAAATTCGCTGGAGATCGCATCACTTTAGATTGTTTTTGTGACTGACCTGGAAAAAGTTGTTGTTATAGAATTGTCCAATCCCAATACTGTTAAAAAATCTGTATCAAGGCAGGGTGTGCCGTGCGCACGGCGCACCCTGCTCAGACAAAAATACTTAACTTACTGGCATTGGTTCTGGCTAAAGTAATTTTTTAATAATTTTTTCAGCATAGATTTTAGATATCTCACCGGGTCTGGTCTGGATTATTTTTCCTTCTCTATCCACAAAGGCAGTAAAAGGAAGTGCGTTAACTCGGTTACCATAAATACGGGCAATTTCCATGGCTTTTAATTCAGCGGCCATTATTGGGTAATTTATACCCATTGTATCGGCATAATCTCTTACGGATTCTTCATCATCAATGGCCAGACCAATCACCTGAAAACCCTGTGTGCCATATTGTTCCTGTAATTCTATAAAAGCGGGGATTTCTTTTTTGCAGGGTGGACACCAGGTTGCCCAGAAATTAACCAGTAAGACTTTTCCATCCCATTCAGCCATATTGCGTGTTTTGCCCTCAATATCTTTCAGCTCAAACGGGGGTCTTAGTTTACCTATTACGCTTGTGTCGGTAGGAGGTAATGCAATGGGAAGATTCTGTGTTTCGTGTGAGGTTAAAACGCGTTGCAAACCAAAGCCGGTAGCACCGGCAATGATAAGTATAGAAATAAATATAATGGGACTTTTCATGGTTTATGTCTCGATAATTTATCCCGATGTGGGAAATGATGTCATCCCGAGCGTAGCCGAGGGATCTTGCGCTTTATAATCCAGGATCCTCGGCTGTGCTCGGGATGACAAAAATAGTCTGAGATGACAAAATTTTTGTTAAATTTTAATTCAATGCCTGTTTTACGTGAGCTGAGAATTTTTCTGCGGGCATATAACCAACAATGCGATAATTTCGTATTTCTTTTCCACTTGCATCAAAAAGAATAATGGCAGGTGGCCCTATAATGCCAAAGCTTTTATAAAGTTCTTTATCCAGTGCATCATTATCGGTGACATCGGCCTGCAATAAAATTGTATTTTTTAAGGCGGCCTGCACGGAGGCATCAGTAAAAGTAAGTTTTTCCATTTCTTTACAGGATACACACCAGTCAGCATAAAAATCTAACATCACTGTTTTGTTTTTTGCTTTGGCCGATGCCAGTGCCTTGTTTAAACCATCTATCCCTTTTATTTTTTTGAATACAAGATGTTCACTTTGTGTTTGTTGATGTGATGAAGTTGCTGCTAATGCTTTAAGCGGTTGCATCATATCTTTGCTGCCAGCAGAAGCGCCGATTAATAATAAGATGCCATAGGTGAAGATAATAAGCCCCATGCCTTTCCATAATTTTTTCCAGCCAGTTGCTTCAGCTTGCAGGCCTTCCAGTGCGCCCATATAAATAGATGAGACTATAAATAATATTGCCCATAAAATAAGTGCAATGGTCTCCGGAATTATTCGTTCCAGCATCCATATTGCGACAGCTAACATCATTACACCAAATACAGCTTTTATTGCATCCATCCACATGCCGGCTCGGGGTAATAATTTTCCTGCAGAAGTGCCAATAACAATTAACGGAGCACCCATGCCCATGCTTAATGCAAATAATGCCGTGCCGCCAAGCACCGCATCACCTGTTTGGCCAATATAAATAAGTGCGCCTGCCAAAGGTGCAGCAACACAGGGGCCAACAATTAAAGCTGATAAAAATCCCATAATTGCAACGCCCGTTAATGTGCCCCCCTGTTGTTTGTTGCTTACTTCTGTTAAGCGGCTTTGAATAAAGTTGGGCATTTGTAAATCATAAAAACCAAACATAGATAAAGATAAAATGGCAAATACGCCTGCAAATGATCCAAGTATCCAGGGGTTCTGGAATGCGGCCTGAATATTTTCACCAAACAGACCTGCAAATACGCCTGCAGCTGTGTAAGTAACAGCCATGGCCAGTACATAAACTAAAGAAAGTGTGAACGCATTTTTAGTACTGATATTATCTCCCTGACCAACAATAATGCTGGATAGAATGGGAATCATGGGGAATACGCAGGGTGTAAATGCGAGCAATAAACCGAAACCAAAAAAGCTTAAAATGGTTAAGATTGCACTGCCTGAATTTAATGATGCTGCAATTTGGTCCTGTTCTGATACGGGGGCAGAAGGTGATGTGGTTTCTAAAGTTGCCGCAGCAGCAGAAGAAATGGGATTGATATTTAAGGTTACAGTTTTTGTAATGGGTGGATAACAAATGCCTGAGATTTCAGAGCAGCCCTGATACTTAACCTTGAAACTGGCTGATTTGGCACCATCTTTTATTTCAGTAACAGGCAAAATGGCACTGGCCTGATGATGGAAAACATAAATCTCACCAAAATACTCGTCGTGTTTTAATTCGCCCTCATCAAGCTGGATCTGACCAGTGGATATATTGCTTGCATCAACAGGAATGATTTTTATTTTGCTGCGATACATATAATGACCGTCAGCAATTTCCCAGTTGGCAGTTACTTTGCCATTGTTGCTACTGGTGCTGAGTATAAAGGCCTGGTCTGGTTCTAGAATTTCATCTGAACCACCACCCATGCCGCCGCCGAGGGATTCAAAAGGGTTTGCTGCAAAAGCCGTTTGCAGTGGGCTAAAAGCAATGAGTAACAACAGAAATAGATGTTGAAGCCAATGTTTTTTTATAGATAAATTCATTAATCAGGTTCTCTTGCGTGGGGGTTAATTTTTTTTATAGATGTACTTTATAGTTCTACACGGGTTAAATTCAGGTTAAGCAACAACCAATGAGTCTTTTGCGCGATATTATAAGCCCATTTATGAAACCGGGTAATATAGTACCAGCTTAGAGCAGGTATTCGATGATAAGTTCTTCGCTAAAATTATTGAAGGTATATGAACATAATGCTTTTTATACTGTCAGGGCATGTGCATAGTGTATTCAGGTTTTCTCTGGATACTGAGCATTCTGATGACAGAGGATTTTTGATCCAAGAAATTTATAATTAACAGGTTATCCCAGATGATTAAATATTGGCCCATTTTATTTTTTACTATCCCCATTGTAGAGGTGTATTTTCTTATACAGGTGGGCTCAGTTATAGGCGCTGGCTGGACTATTCTGCTGGTTGTTTTTACTGCGGTTATTGGTGTTAACCTGCTTCGACAGCAGGGTTTAAAAACACTGCTAAAAGCCAATCACTTAATGGATCAGGGGCAGGTGCCGGCCATGGAAATGATGGAAGGCTTATTTCTGGCAGTTGGAGGCGCCTTACTGATTACGCCAGGTTTTTTTACTGATGCCATTGGTTTTATTTGCCTGATACCCGTCACTCGACGTGGAATAATTAACTACATGCTCTTGAATTCTACATTCCAGTCCACATATACCGTTCACAAAGAAAATTATCGTCGTGAAGAGAGCAAGACGATTGAAGGTGAATTTCACCGGGAAGATTAAATTTTCCAGGTTTAGTGCTTCAATCTCTTGACTCATAGCGACACCCGACTATCATTAGCACTCTAATGAGTAGAGTGCTAATTATTATAACTTGAGGATATCTAATAGATGAATATTCGCCCCTTACAGGACCGTCTGGTCGTAAAACGTATGGAAGAAGAACGCACCAGTGCTGGTGGTATCGTTATTCCTG
>CAZFUY010000084.1:0-13136 GCA_964522445.1 uncultured Thiotrichaceae bacterium
AAAGACCAAAGACTTCCAGCACCGGCAAACCCATTTCCTAAAGCGGCAAAAATTGCCGCTTTCTCATTCTTCTAAAAACAATTCCTCACTAAGCTATTGAAAAACAGCGAATAAAAATTCTGGCATGCCAAATGCATTATCTCCTGCAAGAACGGAGAAAATTAATGGCAGTAAGTTTTGATAAAGCATTTGGCGTACATGACAACGCATTGTTGTTGTTTGAACGCAGAACACAGTTAATTGCTGAAAATATCGCCAATGCTGACACCCCTAATTACAAAGCGCGTGATATTGATTTTAATTCGATTTTACGTGATGCCAATATTGATCAGGTTCGTTTGAATTCAACCAATGAAGCTCATATTTCTTTATCAGGCGGTGTTGCAGATCAACAAATTCAATACAGAGTTCCTGATCAAATTTCACTGGATGGTAATAGTGTGAATGTGCAGCAGGAAAAAGCGGCCTTTGCAGAAAACAGTGTGCGTTATCAAACAACACTGAATATTTTATCCCGACGTATTAGTGGGTTAGTTAATGCATTCAGGGGAGAATAATAATGTCAGTTTTTAAAATATTTGATGTAGCTGGTTCAGCAATGAATGCGCAAATGCTGCGACTTAATACGGTATCTAGCAATATGGCAAATGCTGAAACCATGGCATCAAAACCAGAAGATGTCTACAAAGCACGTCACCCAGTTTTTGAAACAGTGATGAATGAATTCTCAGGTGATGAAAGTATTGCTTCAGTAAAAGTGAGTGAAATTGTAGAAAGTAAAACACCTGCAATTCCACATTATATGCCAGGTCATCCCATGGCAAATGAAGAAGGTTATGTTTTTAGTCCTGCAATAAATGCGATTGAAGAAATGGCAGATATGATTTCAGCATCACGCAGTTATCAAAATAATGTTGAAGTTTTAACAACGGCAAAGCAGCTACTAATACGTACTTTATCATTAGGTCGAACATAAGGAACTAAATAATGGAAATAAGTGAATACAGTAATATTCCCGGTTTAAGAACCATTATGGATAGTGATGAAGATAATAATCGCACTGAGTTGGGTCAGGATGAATTTTTACAATTAATGACCACTCAATTATCAAATCAGGACCCCTTTGAACCTATGGATAATGGTGAATTCTTAGCGCAAATTGCGCAGTTTGGTACGGTTAATGGTGTTAATGATTTAAATGAATCGTTTAGTGGTTTTGCCAGTAGTGTGCAATCCAGTCAGGCATTACAGGCTGCCAGTTTAATTGGTCGTGAAGTTTTAGTTAATAATAATGAAGCTTATTTATCACCCATAAATGGCCTTAATGGTGCTGCTGAATTATCCATTGGAGCGGGAGATGTAGCGGTGAATATTTATGATGCTGTTGGCCAGGTTATTGGTCGTGTAGATATGGGTGCGCAAGCTGCGGGACTTGTTCAGTTTAACTGGGATGGGGTTATGTTAGATGGTCAACGAGCATTGCCTGGACGTTATCGAATTGAAGTTGAAGCAACACGTGGTGGCAAAACAGAATCTTTAGAGCCATTAGTTTCAGCCAATGTTGTGAGTTTAACTTTGGGTGGAGTAGGTCAGGAAATGAGTGTTGAGCTGGAAAATTTAGGATCAGTTGCATTCAGTCAGGTCAATCAAATTAAATAAATTGTATTCGAGGAAACTAAATCATGTCATTTAATACGTCACTCAGTGGATTAAACGCAGCATCTTCGGATCTTGATGTAACAAGTAACAATATTGCCAATGTTGGAACAACTGGATTTAAAGGATCACGTGCAGAATTTGCAGATGTTTTTGCATCATCAACAACATCAAATTCAATTGGTGCGGGTGTTGCACTTGCCAGTGTTTCACAACAATTTGCCCAGGGTAATCTTGAGTTCACAGAAAACACACTGGATATGTCGATAAGCGGTGATGGCTTTTTTGTTTTGCGACCTAACCAGACCAGTAGTGAATTAAACTATACCCGAGCAGGCTCATTTCAGGTTGATCAAAATGGTGCGATTGTTAGTAACCAGGGGCAGGTATTGCAGGTGTTCCCTGTTAATCCAACAACGGGCACAGTTTTATCAACCAGTTTGTCAGGCACAGTACCTTTAACTGTGCCTAACTCAGTAGGTGTTCCTCAGGCCACATCAACGGTAAATATTAATTTAAATTTGCCAGCAGGTCTTTCTCCTGCATTGAGTGCGGCAGCTCTGGATACTGAATTAGCAACTAATCCATCTAACCCAAATCCATCAACATTTAATAACTCAACATCAGCCACTGTTTTTGATTCGCAGGGAACATCACATATTTTAACGATGTATTTTGTAATGACACAGGATGCAAATAATACCTGGGAAGTTCGTTCAACTATGGACGGTGCAGTTATGACCCCAGCTGGGGCAGAAGTTTTAGACTTTAATCAATCAGGTACATTGGATGTTGCCGATGCTGATGGTGATGGTACAACAACAACAGGTGCTGGAAACGTAGCCTATAACGCTTTTACGCTAACAAATGGTGGTGCACCTATTGCGTTGTCAATTGATTTTCGTGATGCGGGTAATACAGTGACGCAGGAAGCGCAGGGATCATTCTCAGTGCAGTCATTAAGTCAAAATGGTTTTTCAACAGGGCGTTTAAGTGGTTTGGGAATTGATGATCAGGGCTTAGTTAGTGCTAA
The DNA here is from genome assembly GCA_964522445.1 of uncultured Thiotrichaceae bacterium. Taxonomy (GTDB): domain Bacteria; phylum Pseudomonadota; class Gammaproteobacteria; order SZUA-229; family SZUA-229; genus CAZFUY01. The sequence continues at coordinate 2,690 of CAZFUY010000084.1, forward strand.
CTTTACTAATGGGCAAACAACACATCTTGGAAAAGTAGCACTTGCTCGATTTGATAATCCACAGGGCTTAAGTCAAAAAGGTAATACAACCTGGGTAGAAACAACGGCTTCAGGTACAGCGCAGGCAGGTGAAGCATCAACAGGTAACTTTGGTTTTATTCAGTCAGGTGCGCTGGAAACATCCAATGTGGATTTAACAGCAGAGCTGGTTAATTTAATTACTGCACAGCGTAATTTCCAGGCGAATTCAAAAGCAATTGAAACAGCTAATACGATTACGCAAACCATTATTAATATTAGATAAAAATAGTGTGAATTTACTTGAATAAAAGTAAAGAGTTAAAACGGTAAAGTATTATGGATAAAATGTTATTTGTTGCAATGAACGGTGCCAAACAGGCAATGCAGGCACAGAATGGTATCAGCCATAATCTGGCTAATGTAAATACCGTTGGTTTTAAAGCAAATCTTGACACATTCACTAACTGGCATGTTGAGGGGGCGAATTTTAATACGCGTGTTTATAATCAGTTAGAAGAGAAAGGCAGTAATTTAATTTCAGGTGCAATGGTAACAACGAATCGTGAACTGGATATTGCAGTTAAAGGTGAAGGCTGGATTGCAGTTCAGGGCAGTGATGGCAATGAAGCTTATACTCGAGCGGGTGATTTGCATCTTGATGTAAATGGTTTATTAACTACGGGTGCAGGTCATGCTGTTATTGGCAATTCAGGTCCCATTGTTATTCCACCATCAGCAAAGATTGAAATTGGTGATGATGCTTCCATCAGTATTATTTCCATAGGCCAGACGCCAGAAACTTTAGCTGTTATTGATCGAATTAAAGTTGTTAATCCAGATAATTCTGAATTACAGAAAAATGAAGATGGATTAATGCGTTTAAAAAATGGTGAAATTGCTACTGCTGATGCAAGTGTTTATTTAGTATCGGGAGTTGTAGAACAAAGTAATGTTAATGCTGTTTCAGAACTGGTTGAACTCATTCAAAATCAGAGACAGTTTGAAGCAAATGTAAAACTAATGAAAACTGCGCAGGAAAGTGATGAAGTTTCTGCGCGATTATTAAGAACATCGTAATGGGAGAGCAAATATGAACCCGGCATTATGGATATCAAAAACAGGGCTTGATGCACAACAGTCACGTTTATCTGTGATTTCAAATAATCTTGCCAATGTAAACACAACAGGTTTTAAGCGAGACCAGGCTGTATTTGAAGATTTGATGTATCAAAATATTCGCCAGTCAGGTGCCGCATCATCTGAAGCCACAAAACTGCCATCGGGTATGTCAGTAGGAACAGGTGTAAGAGTTGTTGCTACTGAAAAATTACATACCCAGGGCAACCTGGTGCAAACAGGTAATCCACTGGATGCCGCTATTCAGGGTCGTGGTTTTTTTCAGATCTTACGTCCTGATGGTTCAACGGCTTATACACGTGATGGCTCTTTTCAGGTTAATAGTCAGGGGCAGGTGGTTAACTCAAGTGGTTACCAGTTGCAGCCATCAATAACCGTTCCTACAGGTGCGCAAAGTTTTACAATTGGGGAAGATGGTACAGTCACGGTGCTTAATGCAGGGGCAACTGCGCCTTCACAAATTGGCACAATTCAAACGGCAGATTTTATTAATCCCACAGGATTGCAGGCCATTGGTGGTAACCTGTTTTTAGAAACGGCATCAAGTGGATCGCCTCAAACAGGTACACCAGGTTTAAGCGGTTTTGGTACATTAACAAGCGGAGCTGTTGAAACCTCAAATGTTAATGTCGTTGAAGAATTAGTCAATATGATAGAAACACAGCGAGCTTATGAAATGAATTCAAAAGTAATTTCAACAACAGATCAGATGTTGCAGTTTGTTAGTCAGAACTTATAAATTATAAAATTGTAGGAGCGACTTTAGTCGCGAAGCAGGTCAGTAATATTTTTCTGACTTCAAAGGTGAAAAAGATGTTCAGGATAAAAAGTATTTCTAAAGTAAGTATGCTAGCTGTTGCTGCTGTATTAACAGGCTGTGCAACCACGCCACAGGAATTATCAGACTTTGAACCTATTGTGCGTCCCGTAGCACCACCAAAAGCAACATATAATAATGGTTCTTTGTTTCAGGTAAGAAGCATCTCATTATTTGAAGATGCAAAGCCTTATCGTATTGGCGATATACTTACTATTGTTTTAAATGAAAGCACAAGCGCAAGCAAAAAAGCTGCAACAGCAACTAAGAAAGAAGATAGTTATGCAACAACAGCGCCGACACTCGCGGGTCTTACACCAACACATAATGGTGTTTCCATTTTTTCGCTTGCAACTGATACGGCTCGAGACTTTAGTGGTGAAGGAGACAGTAGTCAGAGCAATAGTTTAACCGGTGAAGTTACGGTAACGGTTGTTGATATTTTGCCTAATGGTAATTTAGTCGTGCAGGGTGAAAAATGGTTTACCCTGAATCAGGGAAAAGAATATATTCGAGTTGCCGGTGTTATTCGCCCCATTGATGTGAAGGAAGATAACACCATTGCATCAACCAAACTTGCAGATGCACAAATTGCATACAGTGGTGAAGGTTTTATGGCGGATAGTAATACCCAGGGCTGGTTTAATCAGTTTTTAAATAGCAGGTGGTGGCCATTTTAATCGAATATTTTAACATTGTTCCCCACTTATGAATGATAGGATATTCGGTTCAAGCTTCTCTCAACTACCTGTTTTTTTAAGCCCGCTTTTGCGGGCTTTTTTTAGGTTGAAAATAAAATTGTAATACTTGGCCTTTGTCTTGCATCGATATAAACAAAATCCGGGAGAGTGGCAATGTTTTGGCAAAGTTTTTATAAAATTCTAATTCTATTTATTTTTATTGCTTCAACTGCACAGGCACAACGTATTAAAGATATTGCCAGTATTGCCGGGGTGCGCAGTAATCAGTTAGTCGGTTATGGGCTGGTTGTTGGCCTTGATGGTACGGGGGATCAAACCAACCAGACACCTTTCACCATACAAAGTTTTACCAGCATGTTAAAACAATACGGCATAGTTTTGCCGGCCAATGCTTCATACAAGCTGAAAAATGTTGCCGCTGTGGCATTGCACACAGATTTACCTCCCTTTAGTAAACTAGGGCAACGTATTGATATCACTGTGTCATCACTGGGTAACGCCAAAAGTTTGCGTGGAGGTAGTTTATTAATGACTCCTTTAAAAGGTGCAGATGGCAAAGTTTATGCCGTTGCACAGGGCAGTCTTATTGTCGGTGGTTTTGGTATTTCAGGTAGTGATGGTTCAAAAATTACTGTCAATATACCCAGTGTTGGCCGTATACCCAATGGTGCTACGGTGGAACGTGAAGCACCCAATCCATTTAGTAATATGAGCAAGATAGTTCTTAATCTAAATCGCAGTGATTTTACGACAGCTAAACGAGTTGTACAGGCCATTAATAAAGTACTGGGTCCTGATAGTGCTCAGGCAGTAGATGCTGTATCTATTCAGGTTTTAACACCACCTACAACAACTCAGAAAGTAGAGTTTGTTTCTTTTTTAGAAAATCTTGAAGTTGAAGAAGCCACAGCACCTGCACGAATTATTATAAATTCGCGCACCGGCACAGTGGTTATTAGTTCAACCGTAAGAGTAAGACCTGCCGCGGTTAGTCATGGCAGTTTAACGGTCACCATTACAGAAGATCCTTTAGTGAGTCAGCCCGGTGCATTATCGGCAGGAACTACGGCGGTTGTTCCTCGTAGCCAAATTGATGTGGCTCAGGAAGATAGTCGAATGTTTTTATTTAGCCCAGGTGTTTCATTAAATGAAATTGTACGCGCAGTGAATCAGGTGGGAGCAGCGCCGGGTGATCTGGTGGCAATATTAGAAGCGCTTAAACAGGCGGGGTCATTAACGGCTGAGTTAATTGTTATTTAATTGTAACTATTCAGCTCATACAGGGGCAACCTGAACAGTTACAGGTAGTTAATATTTTATGCAATCAAATACAAACGTATACACAGACTTTCAGAGTTTCACAGAAATGCGCCGACAGGTGCGTGAAGAAACACCTGAATCTGTAAAAATGGTAGCAAAACAATTTGAATCTTTGTTTGTACAAATGATGTTAAAAAGCATGCGTGATACTTTGCCAGATGATGGTTTATTTAGCAGTAATGATCAGCGCATGTATCAGGATATGATGGATAAACAGATGAGCCTGAATGTTTCTAATGGTAAAGGTATCGGACTGGCTGATGTTATTGAAAGACAGTTAACTCGTCAGCAACCCAATGCAGCTCAGCCACGTGAGTTAAGTGATTATTTTAATCGACCTGTAGCGTTACAGCTTGCTGCGGCAAAAACCAGTGCTATGGATAATCCTTATGTAGAGAAAAAACAGTCGGTTACAAAAGAACAGAATTTCTGGCAGCAACCTGAAGATTTTATAAATGATATCTGGCCACATGCCGTTTTAGCTGCAGATGAATTAGGTGTTGATGCAGAAGTGCTGGTTGCACAGTCTGCACTTGAAACAGGTTGGGGGCAATATGTGCGCCGTTTGGACAATGATCAGAATAGTTATAGCTTGTTTGGAATTAAAGCAGATCAAAAATGGCAGGGTGATCGTATTTCTGTATCCACACTGGAATTTAGAAAGGGTGCTATGCAACGTGAGCAGGCTCAGTTTAGAACCTATGAATCTGTTGGTGAAGCATTCAGTGATTATGTTGAATTTATAAAAGAAAATCCCCGCTATCAGCAGGCGTTGGAAAAAGCGTATAACCCGGATGCCTATGCAAAAGAATTACAGAAAGCAGGTTATGCAACAGACCCTGATTACGCTAAAAAAATTGAACGTATCAGACACAGTGACTTGCTTCAAAGTAAAGTTTCACAATTAAAGAATGGCGCAAAAGTGCCGCTAACTTAAAGATGAGGCCGGAACTCCATATTTAACTGGATACCGGACGGAGAGGCAGTATGGCAGGATTATTAGATACAGCAGTCAGTGGATTAAGAGCTTATCAATCGGCTTTAACAACCGTATCTCATAATATATCCAATGTGAATACTGACGGTTACAGTCGGCAGACTGTTGAACTGAATGCGCGTGAGCCACAAACATTTGGCAGTATCAGCGTCGGGCAGGGGGTTGAACTAACATCAATTACTCGGGTAATCGATGAATTTAACAGTAATAATATAAGAGAGTTTCAATCCAGCTTTTCACGTCTGGATATGTTCAATACCTTTTCATCAAGAGTTGAAAATATTGTTGCGGATGAACAGGGTAGTTTAATGCCTGCAATGGATAGTTTTTTTAATGCAATGGATGATGTTGCAAATGATCCATCATCCAATGCGCCCAGGGTTGTGCTAACAGGTCAGGCGGATAATCTTCAACAGCGTTTTAATTCACTGGCGACTGAATTACAGCAACTGAGTAAAGAAGTTGATAATCGCATTGTATCTGAGGTGAATGATATTAATGCATTAACAACAGAAATTGCACGAGTAAACGATAGTATAACGCGCTCAAATTCAACCAATGCACAACCTAATGACCTGCTGGATCGTCGTGATAGTTTATTAAAAGACTTATCAGAAAAATTATCAGTAACAGTTGTTAAGCAAACAGATGGAACCTTAAATGTTCTGGCTGGTACAGGGCAGTTACTGGTAACAGGATCAATATCAATTAACTTATCAACTCAGGCAGATGTTTTTCAGCCGGATCGTTTGGCTGTTACGCTAGTCAGTGGAGGGAGCTCAATTGATATCAGTAATACGATATCGGGTGGAGAGCTGGGAGGCTTGCTGGATTTTAGAAATAATATGCTGGACTCAGCACAAAATAGATTAGGTCGTACAGCAATTGCATTATCAGATTCATTTAATAATGTGCATCGACAGGGCTATGATCTGAATGGAAATATAGGTGGTGATTTTTTTAGTGCAGGAACACCACAGGTACTGAATAAAACAACGAACACAGGTTCAGGTGCTGTTGCTGTCACCATAAGTGATTCTACAGCTATTACCGTGTCAGATTATGAAGTGAGATTTGCGGGTGGCAATTATAATATTGTGCGATTAAGTGATAATGCTTCTGTGGGTTCAGGTGTCTTCGCTAATCCTACCAATGTTACTGCCGATGGGTTGGCTTTTAATTTAACAGGCGCACCTGCCGCAGGTGATTCATTTTATGTTCGCCCCACCAGAACAGGCGCTACAGATTTTCAGGCACTTATAACAGATACGGCAGCGATAGCAGCAGCTGCTCCCATTCGCACAATTTCTTCATCGGCGAATATTGGTGATATTGATATATCAGCAGGAACAGTTATTGATTCAACAAATGCCAGTTTACTAAATACAGTTACAATGACCATTGATGCAGCAGGTCAGATAGATCTTATTGATACCACATTATTACCTGCACCAGGGCAACCCATTTCAGTTGATGTGACAAGGCCAAGCACAGGAACAACCGTAACCACAATTAATCCATCAAGCAATATTGTTTATGAAGCGGGTATGACCATAACGGCAAATGGATGGCAGGTTCAATTAACAGGTAATGCACCGCAACCCGGTGATGTTTTGACCGTACAGGAAAATACAGGTGCTGCTACAGATAATAGAAATGCACTGTCATTAGCGAGCTTGCGTTCACAGGGTGTGCTGGATGGTGCTACAAAAACATTTGAACAGGACTATGGTGCATTAACAGCAGAAGTGGGTGGCGTTGCTCAGCAGATAAATATTAATCTGGATGTTGAGAGTAGTCTGTTAAGTAATGCAATGCAGGAAAGAGAAAGTATATCGGGTGTAAATCTGGATGAAGAAGCAGCGAACCTCATTCGTTTCCAGCAGGCATATCAGGCACTTGCACGTGTTATACAAACAGCACAGGCAACATTTCAGTCATTACTTGAAGCAACCTAGGTGAGTTATGCGAGTTTCAACATCATACATACAAAGAAGTGGCTTACAGCAAATTTTAGATTTACAAACTAAAGTTGCCAATACTCAGAACCAGATTGGCCTGGGAACAAAAATTATAAATCCTTCCGATGATCCCAGCGTGGCATCAAGAATACTGGATTTAAATGAAGCCATTACACGTATAGATCAACTGGATAGAAATGCAGACTTTGCAACCCAACGATTAAATCTTGAGGAAGCTACGCTTGAGAGTAGCAATAATGTTTTGCAACGCGTACGAGAACTTGCAATACAGGCAGGTAATACAGGTGCTTTAGATTTACAGTCTAATCAGGCAATCGCTAAAGAGCTGTCTGAAAGATTAGATGAGCTGATGGGTTATGCCAATACGCAGGATGTTAATGGTGACTTTTTATTTTCAGGGTTTCAATCATCAACGCAACCCTTTACCACAGATGGACAGGGCAACTTTTCTTATAATGGTGATCAGGGGCAAATATCATCTCAGATAGGAGTCAATAGACGTGTGGTTGTCAATGACTCAGGTGCAGATGTTTTTCAACTTGTTAGAAATGGCAATGGAAAATTTAGTGTTGATTCCAGTAGAACTAATGCGGGAACAGGCACAATTACAACTGGTTCTGTATTAAATACATCTGTTTATCAGCCTCAGGATTTTAGTATTAATTTTACAACAGCAACAACTTATGAGGTGGTTAATGACACAACAGGAGCAACAATATTAACTGCGCAGCCTTATACCGATGGTGCAGCAATTACATTTAATGGTATGTCAGTTGAAGTAGAGGGTACACCCGTTGCCGGTGATTCTTTTACAGTAAAAGCCAGTCGAAATCAGGATATTTTTACCACCATAAATAATTTAATTACTGATCTAAATACACCGGGTTCTGGCAATGTAACAGGTGATATTGGTGGTGATTATATTAATAATGGTTTTGATGACGGTGATACAGTCACATTTGATTTTGTCTTTGATGGCAGAACTATACCCATTAATTATCCAGTAGGCATTGGTGATACTAATGCTAATATTGCTGCTGGAATTATGGCGGATATAACCGCTGATGCAAACGTAACAACAAACCCGGATGGCAGCTTAACTTTAGCGGGAACTACCGCAGGCAATAGCATGGTGTTTTCATTAAATGGCACTAATATAAATTTTAGAAGTGTGGGTGGAACAGGTGCTAATGCAAATGATCTGGTTATTAATAATATGACCGATGATGATGGTAGTGGAGCAGGTAATGTTGCATCACTGGCATTATCAACAACAGGAAATACAGTTGTACCATCTACTACAGTTGCCGTAGGTGGAACGGGGAGTTTTATCTCAGGACCAGGAAGTAATATTATTCTTAATCAACAAATAGCAAATGCGCTGAATAATATTGATCAGGCCATGAATAAAATAATAGATACTCAAACCGGTATAGGTGGTCGACTCAATTCAATTGAAAGTCAGGTAAATGAAAATGGAGCAAAAAAACTGCATTTAGAAACAGTTCGTTCTGGAATAAAAGATATTGACTTTGCTGAGGCTGTAAGCCAGTTGACTTTTGATACAACTGCTTTACAGATAGCGCAAAAAACATTTGCTAATTTACAGAACTTAAATCTATTTCAGTTTATTTAGTGCATTATTAAAAAATGAATCAGACGCTATCAATAGAAGATGCAATAAAACAATCTTCTGTCTTATTTAATCAGGGGGAATATCAGCAATCAGAAAGTATATGCAATTCAGTTCTTGGAGTAAATCCAAATAACTCCGATGCCAATCATATTTTAGGTGTTATTGCGATCAGATCTAATAAATATCCTGAAGCCATAAAGTTTTTTAAAAAATCAATAAAGTATAATAAAAGTAATGCAGAGTATCATGACAGTATCGGTAATGCGTATAAGCTGAATAACGATACTATTAATGCAATAAAAAGCTTTAGAAAAGCGCTTTCTATGAATAATAAAATGGCTAAAACGCATTATAATTTAGCCAATGTGTATTTTGATAAAGGTAATTTTAAAGAAGCAAAAATATATTACAAAAATGCAATTGATCTTAATCAAGATTATTTCCAGGCAATAAATAATCTATCAGTAATATACAGGCAGGAACGGGAGTATAAGGAAGCAGAAGGTTTGCTGCTTAAGCTTGTAGAACTGTCACCGAATAACATACAGACAATAAAAAATCTTGCAATAAATTATAATGAAGCAGGAGAATATGAAAAAGCATTACTTGCATATAAACAAGCCATATCAATTCAGCCTGACTATTTTGAAGGCTATTATAATATTGGCAACTTGTATCGATTATTAAATGATAATAAAAATGCCATAAATAGTTATCAGGAATCTTTAAAAATAAAACCAGATCTTGTAGAAGCACAGAATAACCTGGCTGTTGCTTATATGGAAATTAAAGACTACGGTAATGCGCTATCACATTTTTCTGAGGCTATTAAAATTAACCCTCAGTATAAGTTTACATATTTAAATTTTGCTAATCTATATAAAAAAATAGGCTCTAATGATAAGGCTGAGTTGCTGTATAGAAAGGCTATTGAAATAGATTCTACATATATGGATGCTTATTATAATCTTGCTTGTTTTTATTATGATGTTGGTCGGCCTGAAATGGCAATTAGTGACTTTAAGAAAGCGATAGAACTTAATCCTGAATATGCAGCATCATATAAAAACTTAGGTAATGTATATAAAGACCTGGGTGATATTAATTTGGCTATTGATATGTTTTACAAGTCAATTTCAGTTAATCCGGCATTTACAGAAGCATACAGAGAGCTAACAAGTGTTAAAAAGCTTGATAAAGATAGTGCGGAATTTAAGTTGATGGAACGTATGCTTACATATGATGTGTTAAGAGATGATCAAAAAGTAAATCTTGCATTTGGATTGGCGAAATCATACGAGGATTTTGAAGAATATGATAATGCATTTAAATATATTGTAGAAGCCAATAAAGCAAGAAGAAGGTTGGTGCCTTACTATCCTGAGAAAACTAAAAAAATATTTAGAGAAACTAAAAAATTATTTACCAAAGATTACATTGAAAAAAATGAAGTTTTTGGAATGCCTGATAGAATTCCCATATTTATATTGGGTATGCCGAGATCAGGCTCTAGTCTTATTGAACAAATTCTTGCGACTCATTCACAGGTTTATGGTGCAGGTGAACTTGATTTCATAGAGAAATCAATAAATAAAGTATGTTCTGTTCCAGAGAAATTAGATTATCCAGAGTGTTTAGAAAACATGAATGAGGTTGATGTGCATCAGCTTGCAGAAAGCTATGTGCAACAGCTTGAGAAATTCTCAGCTGCTGAAAAATACATCACTGATAAAATGCCGCAAAATTTCTTTTATATTGGGTTAATAAAAATAATATTCCCTAATGCAAAAATTATACATTCAGTCAGGGATGCTATGGATACCTGTTTCTCGATTT
>CAZFUY010000085.1:0-12941 GCA_964522445.1 uncultured Thiotrichaceae bacterium
TTCTATGGAAGCCAGTACTGCCAACGTGGTGAATGGTGCGAAAATGGCGGAGGATGCGGGTGAAGCATTGATTGAGATTGAGAACGTATCTGATGAATTAGCTGAATTGATTCAGGGTATATCACAATCGGCGAGTCGACAGGCTTCAGTGGCACTGGATGTATCTCATACGATGAATGTTATTCAGGAAATCACACTGCAAACATCCGAAGGTACAGAAGAAACCTCTGCATCGATTGGTAACTTGAGTGAACTTGCGAATGAGCTTCGTAAATCTGTCGCAGGCTTTAAACTGCCGGACAGTGATGAGCAAGTTGAAACAGTAATTTTAAACGGTTAGGTAGCTTACTTCGTGAGTAATTTAAAGAGCAGTTATTCGATTAGTGCGTTAATTTGGCGATATAGATGAAGACAGATGATACCGTTGAATATAATTCATTACGTTGGGTCAAAAAAGAACTTGATCTAATTTTGAATGAAGCACAGATAGCATTGTCTGCTTATATTGAAGACAATGATGAAACTGATCGTTTGAGTGAATGTATAGATCATTTGCATATGGTGCAGGGCACGCTGCAAATGGTTGAACTTTATGGTGCGGCTCAATTAGCAGAAGAAATGGAACAGGTTGCTTCTGCAGTTCTTAATAATAAAATTAAAAAAATAGATGACGCGTATGACGTATTAATGCGATCTATGTTGCAGCTACCTGACTATCTGGAAAGTTTGCAGGCAGGTAATAGAGATGTTCCGATGGTCTTGTTGCCATTGCTTAATGACTTGCGTGCATCACGTAATGCCAGTTTATTATCTGAAAATGTTTTATTTTTCCCCGATATCAATTCACATGAAGGCGAAGTTGAAGCAGAAACAGATATAGAAACAGGACAACTGCTTTCTCTGGCAAAGAAATTACGCCCTCATTATCAAATTGGTTTATTAGGCTGGTTTAAAGGTCAAAAAATTCGTTCCAGTTTAAAGCGCATACTTGCCGTTTTATCTGAACTGGAAAAAAACTCAGCAACACAGGCTGCACGACGATTATGGAGTATTAGTGCTGCATTAACTGAAGGTTTAGTTGTAGATGGTTTAGATTCTAATATTAGTGTCAAGATGTTGCTTGGGCAGGTTGATAGAAATATTAAGCAACTTATTGATCAGGGCGAAGAAACATTCTCAGAAGAAATTCCCGCAGAGTTACTAAAAAATATTTTGTACTATGTTGCACGCGTTGAAAAAGATAGCCAACGTGTGGTGCAGGTAAAAGAAACCTATCGCCTTAGTGATTTGCTTCCTGATGATAGTCAGCTTGAAGAGGCACAGGCAGGTTTAGGCGGTTTAAATGCTGAATTACTACAAACGGTTTCTCAGGGTATTCGTGAAGATTTACTTGAAGTTAAAGATACCTTAGAAATTTTTGTTCATGGCGACACAAGTGATGCCAATAGACTGTCATCTTTGCCTGAGCTGCTCAATAAAATTGCAGATACACTTGCAATGCTGGGGTTGGGAGGAACAAGAGAACAGGTTCTTTCACAGCGTGAAAAAATCAATGAGTTTATAGGTGGCAAGCTAAAGGCCGTCGATGAAGAGGTTATGGATGTTGCCAGTGAGCTGCTTTCAGTAGAAGCACAACTAAATGACTTCATAGCAAACCGTTCTAGAAAGACTGAAAATACAGAAGGGAAGCCAGGCAGAGTAGGTGATTTAGGTGATATGCCTGAAAGTGAATATCTGGAGGTGCTATCTGCGGTTATACGTGAAGCGCTGCAGGATTTCAGCGATGCACGCCAGGCTATTCTGAGTTATTTAGAAAACCCAGCAGATAAAGATTTATTAAAATTAGTGTTGAAGCATCTGGGTGAAGTAAGTGGCGCAATGTTCATGTTGCCGATTAAACGGTTAGAGCCACAAATTGAAGCCATAAAAAATTATGTTTCAAAAGTGTTGCTTGGTGGTGGTCAAATACCTGACCAGCAGACCCAGGATGACCTTGCTGATGTAATAACCAGTGTTGAATATTATCTTGAGGCAATTATAGAAGGTCGTCCTGAGCTAGAAATGTCTTTTGATTCAGGTGAAGCAGCGGCTAAAAAACTGGAGGACATTTCTTCTTCTTATGAAGATGTTATAGAAGAAGAGGGTGATACTGAAGAAGTGCAAGCGCAGCCTGCGCAGGTAGAAAAGCAAGAAAGCATAATTGAAGAAGTTTCTGTAACTGATGAAATAACAGGCAGTGAATCAGAACCTGAAGCTAAAATTGTAGAAGAGCAGATAACAGAAACGTCTACAGATGCAGAAGAAGTAGATTACCCTGAATACGTTATTTTAGGTGATGATGCCGATGAAGAAATTCTGGAAATTTTTATCGAAGAAGCACTAGAAGAGCTGGCATCACTTAATGAACACCTGCCTCGTTGGGAAAAGGATGAGCATGACGAAGAATCTCTAATGAGTATCAGACGTTCATTCCATACATTAAAAGGAAGTGGGCGTTTAATAGGAGCAGAATTAATAGGTGAGTTTTCATGGCATTTTGAAAACATGCTTAATCGGGTAATTGATAAATCCAGGCCACTTAATCAGGATGTTTTTGATGTGCTAGGAGAGGCTCTAGGTGTATTGCCTCAGTTAATAGAGCAATTAAAGGGTAATCGAGAGCCTGTAGAAAATGTCTACCAGCTTATGGCAAAGGCAGAAGCATTGGGAAAGTGGCAAAAGCCAACGGATAAGGCAGAAACAGAAGCAGATATTGATGATTTATCAATAGAAGAAGATACCGATGGGTCAATTGATCCTGAAACTGAATTGCTGGAAGATTTTGATGAATTATTAATTCAGGAAGAAGAAATAACACTAGATGTTGATGCGTTAGATACAGCAGAATCTGATGAGCCTGCTGAATTAGAAATAGATGAATCAACGGAAGCTGAATCTGAATTAGTAGAAGAAGATTTAATTCTCGAAATAGATGGAATGTCTGAAGATGAAATTACACTGGAAGTTAAGAATGATGCAGACTTAGATGAAATTGATTTGTCTGCTGATGATTTTTCTATAGAGGATGAAATTGATGAAGAATCGGAAGATGATTTTGATATCGATTTAACTGAGGATCTGGAAGCGCTTCAAATGGCAATATCGCCTGAAGAAGAGGAAGAAATTCAGTTTGATGAAGAGCAGGAAGAGCTAGCCGATGAAGTTGTTACTGAATTAGATGTAGCAGAAGATAAAATTGATGAACCAGGTGTAATAATAGAAGATGAGCTGGTTGTTGATAAAGAGCAATCGTCTTTTGATCCTGGCGCTGAACTTGAAATACATATTGATCCTGTCCTGTTTGGAATCTTTAAAGGCGAATCAGAAACACACTTAAAGTTAATAAATGAGTTGCTTAACAGGCACTATCAGGGAGAGGAAAAATTACAGGCCAGTCCTGAATTAATTCGCGCCCTACACACCTTGTTTGGCAGTGCTCGCACAGCCGAAGTTGAAGAAATTGCAGAACTGTGTGGTGCGCTTGAAAAATATGCTCGTCTTCAGCAGGAGATGGAGAATACAGAAATTCCAGACGATGGTGCAAAATTGATAGCAGATGTCTGTCAGGTTGTTGCATCTATGCTGGAAAAACTTGCTGATCCATCAAAACGTTTGCATCCAGATAAAGCATTGTTAGAACGCATTCAGTCTATGGGTAGTGCGTTAGCAGATTCGAAAATTGCAACTAGTGAAGATGATTCTGCAAAGATTAATGATGAAGAATCACTGGTCTCTTATAGTGAAGTGGACGAAGAGCTGGTTGATATATTTCTGGAAGAAGCGGAAGAATTACTGGATGGTTGTGAAAATACTTTGCAACGATGGAGCAGTGACAAAAATGATGTAGAAAGTGTAAATGATTTACAGCGTTACCTGCATACACTTAAAGGTGGCGCACGCATGGCAGACCTTGCGCCTATTGGTGATTTGACGCATGTGCTGGAATCATTGATTATTGCGGTAAATGATGGACGAGTTAATTTCTCCAAAGGCCTGTCCAATGTGCTGCATGAATCTATGGATCGTTTGTCAGATATGCTGGCTAAAGTAAAAGTAAGAGAGCCGGTTTCTTCAGCTGCTGAATTAATAAATCGTTTGGAATCTTTGCGTAGAGGTGAAGGCATTGATTCAAAATCAGAAGAGTCGCCTTCAAGCGATGAAGAAGATCCTGAGCCTGAGATAAGTGCTGAGCTAGAAAAATCTGAAGAAGATCTTTCGGAATTTGATGTTTCTGATGATAATGTAGATGATGCGGTCTTGCTGAGAATTGAAGAAGATGCTCAGGACGATACTGATTCAGACCCTACATTTGCTATAGAAATTTCTGAAGAGGCGTTGTCTCTTAAAGATAAAGAAGAGAACGACAACGATAGTCCTGAATTAATAATTGAAGATGTTGATGAGATAATTCCTGATGAAGAGCAGGAAGAGGAAGTTGAGCAACTTGTCCCTGAAGAAGAGACGGGCCAATTAATAATTGAAGATGTTGTAGAAAAAAAATCCGTAGATTCAAAAGACTCAGGTAAATCTACCTTTGTTTTACCAAAAACAGAAACAATACATGAAAATGAAGAAGTATCCCCTAAAAATATAGCGCATGAACAGGTACGGGTACGTTCAGATTTACTGAATAATTTAGTCAATCATGCGGGAGAGGTGAGTGTTTATCATGCGCGTATGGGCCAGCAGGTAACTAACTTTTCATTCAACTTAACTGAAATGGATCAAACTGTTATACGTTTGCGTGAACAATTACGTAAGCTTTCCATTGAAACTGAAGCACAAATCCTGTCTCGTTACGAAAAAGAGTCTGATCAATATGATGAGCATTTTGATCCGCTGGAAATGGATCGCTTTTCTACCATGCAGCAAATATCACGAAGTTTGCAGGAAACTGTTGGTGATATTGAAAGTATTAAAGAGATTCTTTCTGAAGATATTCGTGATTCTGAAACATTGTTATTGCAGGAATCTCGTGTAAGTACTGAGTTGCAGGAAGGCCTGATGCGAACTCGTATGGTTCATTTTGGTGGGCTAGCTTCACGTTTACGAAGAATTGTAAGACAAACGGCACGTGAATTAGATAAAGAAGTTGAGCTTGATATTAGCGGTGAAACCAGTGAAGTTGATCGTACTGTTCTGGATCGAATCGTTGCGCCTCTAGAGCATATGCTGCGTAATGCAGTATCTCATGGCATAGAGTTGCCAACAGATCGTATTGCCGCAGGTAAATCTGAAATTGGTAATATAAATGTAAGTGTTGATCGTGAAGGTGGTGATGTCATGATCAAAGTAATAGATGATGGTCGTGGTATTGATATAGGGGCGGTCAGAAAGCAGGCAACTGAAAAAGGATTAATTGATTCAGGCAGTAAGTTGAGTGACCACGATGTTCTTCAATTTATTATGGGTGCAGGTTTTAGTACGGCAGAAAAAGTAACACAAATTTCAGGTCGTGGCGTTGGCATGGATGTGGTTGATAGTGAAATTAAGCAGTTAGGTGGTGTGCTTGAAATAGATACCATACAGGGTAAAGGAACAACATTTACTATACGCCTGCCATTAACACTGGCTATCAATCATGCCTTACTTGTTCATGCTAATGATGATGTTTATGCGGTTCCGCTTAATAGTATTGAAGGTGTTGTGCGTTTATCAGGGCCTGAGCTACAGGAATTTTATGATAGCGATGATCATACCTATGAGTTCGCAGGAACAACATATGAGTTAAAGCATCTGGGTTATTTATTAACAGGTAATCAATCGGACTATTCTAACAATACCCAGCTATTTCCAGTTTTGCTGGCGCATGTAGGTGATCAACGAGTTGCATTACATGTTGAGGATTTACTTGGTCGTCGTGAAATAGTGGTTAAGCCTGTAGGGCCACAAATTAGCACAGTGCGTGGTATATCTGGTGCAACTATTCTAGGTGATGGCCGTGTTGTATTGATTCTGGAAATGAATGTTATTGTACTGGGTGAATCGCTGTTTCATGTGGCTACTGAGTCTGAAATAGACCAACCAACGGTGGAAGACATTGTTGAAGAGGCACAGGAAATCGTGGTGATGGTTGTCGATGACTCAATTACAATTCGTAAAGTAACTGAACGGATGCTTGCTCGTCATGGCATAAAAGTAGTTACTGCAAAAGATGGAGTTGATGCTGTTGCGCAATTACAGGATATGAAGCCGGACGTTATGTTGTTAGATATTGAAATGCCACGTATGGATGGATATGAAGTGGCAACGCATGTACGCAATGATGACCGCCTAAATGATTTACCCATTATTATGATTACTTCACGTACTGGCGATAAACATCGAGATAAAGCTATGGAAATAGGCGTAAATAAATATATGGGTAAGCCATTCCAGGAAGATGAGTTAATGGAAAATATTAATGAGTTAGTAAATTAATGACAGAGTTATCCGAACAGGTAAAGTGTGTATTGCTGGCAGTTAATAATGATCTGTTAGTTCTGCCTAATGCCGCCATTGCAGAAATAGTACCTATAAGAAATATTATTAACGTAGCCAATAAACCAGACTGGATGCTGGGCTACCTGGACTGGCGTGGCAACTCTGTACCACTGATTTCTTTTGAGTCGTTGGGTGGTGTGCGTATGCCAAGTCTGGCAAGTGGTGATGTTAAAGCTGCTGTAATGTATTCTGTAAGCGACGATAAATTATTTCCATTTATGTCTATTCTGGTGCAGGGTGCGCCTAAAGTTATAAATGTTGATGCTGCAAGTGTTATTGCAAATAAAGAACAGGTCAGTCATCCTGCTGTAGAGCAGAAGGTAATGTTACTTGAGCATGATGCCAGTATTGTTGATTTAGAAAAGCTGGAACAAGTTATTAAGCACATCATGAGTTAAGCTTTCTTAAATTTAAAAATCACCCCATAAAATTTGTAATGCAGCTATTGATGCTAAAGCGGCTGTTTCGGTTCTTAATATTCTTGAGCCTAGTTGCACGCCATTAAACTGCTTTTCTTTTGCTAATAAAAGCTCCTCCTGAGTTAAGCCTCCTTCTGGGCCAATTAATAAAATAACTTCATCTGTTTTGGGCTTATGAGAATTGAGTTTATTTTCTGATGTGGGATCAAGAGTTAGTTTGAGGCCGGGAATATCTTTATTAATAAAATCACCAAGTTTAAGTGGGGGCAATAGTTCGGGAATAATGTTTCGTCCACATTGCTCACATGCGCTGATAATTATTTTCTGCCAGTGGTTTAGTTTTTTTTCAATTCTATCGGCTTTTAAGTTAACAACAGTACGTTGGCAAATAACAGGGGCTATTTTATTTACCCCAAGTTCAACGGCTTTCTGGATGCTGATATCCATGTGGTCGCCCTTGGAAATGCCCTGTAATAAGGTGATTTTAAGTTGTGACTCATTGTCGGTTTTTATTTGTTTTTGTATTTCAGAAAAAACTTTCTTTCCCTGAATATTTAATTGTGCGATGTATTCAAAACCATCGCCATTAAATAAAATAATGGAGTCGGATGTTTTGTGTCGCAGTACGCGTACCAGATGGTGGGATGCCGCTTTATCTAATTCTATGATGTTTTTATTTGCAAGTTCGGTGTTTTGATAAATGCGGGGTGATTTCATAAAGTTTTTTTAATAGATTTATAAAATTATAAATTTAGATTTTTATAAATTTTCAAAGTTGCTTCTGCCTGATTTAATGTGTAAAAATGCAGACCGGGTGCGCCAGCATTTATTAGTTTCTGACACATTTCAGTAACCACATCAGCGCCCAGTTCTTTTATTGATTCTATATCATCGCCTAAAGCTTCAAGCCGTTTGTAAAGCCAGCGAGGTATTTCTGCTCCACACATATTAGAGAAGCGAGCAAGATTGGTGAAGTTAGTTATTGGCATAATGCCAGGTATTATTGGGATGCTGATATTTAGTTTTTCGCAGCTATCAATAAATCGAAAATAGGCATCTGCGTTATAAAAATATTGTGTAATAGCTGTTGTTGCGCCTGCATCAACTTTGCGTTTGAAGTTTTGTAAATCTATTTCAGCATTTTTAGCCTGAGGGTGAAACTCTGGATAGGCGGCAACCTCAAGGTCAAAATGATCGCCTGTTTCCTGCCGGATAAAGCTGATTAGTTCATTTGCGTATGAAAATTCACCTGTGGATGTGCCATCAGGAATGTCACCGCGTAATGCCACAATACGATGTATGTCCTGTTCAATATAATTATTAAGAATATTTAAGATCTGTTTCTTTGTAGAGCCTATGCAGGTTAAATGAGGCGCAACTGCTGTGCCGGAAGCCTGTTTTATCTGTTTAACTGCTTCAAATGTTTTTTCCTGCTCAGATCCGCCTGCACCATAAGTCACTGAAAAAAACTCGGGGTTCATTTCCTTTTTTAATTTCAGACTGCTATTGCGCAGGTTTTCCATTCCCCTGTCTGTTTTAGGTGGAAAGAATTCGCAGCTAAATATTTGTGAGAATTTTTTTTGTGATTGCATGGTGTTTGTTGCCAGAATTTATTTTTATGTAGAGCCACTGAGGCCCAGAGGTGTGCAAAGTTATTTACTTAACTAACTTTGCGGCCTCTGGGGCTCTGTGTCTATTCTTTAGTAGCGATAATGCTCGGCTTTATATGGGCCATCAACAGGAACGTTGATATAGTCAGCCTGTTCCTGAGATAAAGCAGTAAGATTTGCGCCTACTTTTTTTAAATGTAAACGAGCTACTTTTTCATCCAGTTTCTTGGGCAGGATATAAACTTTATTATCGTAGTCAGCACTGTTTTTGTAGAACTCAATCTGAGCCATAACCTGGTTGGTAAATGAAGCAGACATAACAAAGCTAGGATGGCCTGTTGCACAACCCAGATTAACCAGACGACCTTTTGCAAGAATAATAATTTGCTTACCATCAGGGAAAATCACATGGTCAACCTGAGGTTTGATTTCTTCCCACTGGTATTTTTCCAGAGATGCAATATTAATTTCTGAATCAAAGTGGCCGATATTACAAACTATAGCTTCGTTCTTCATATCAACCATATGATCATGATCGATAACATTAACGTTGCCGGTAGTTGTAACAAAAATATCACCCATTGCTGCGGCATCATTCATTTCTACTACGCGATAACCTTCCATTGCAGCCTGTAATGCACAAATAGGATCAATCTCTGTAACCCATACTGTTGCACCCATGCCACGGAAAGCCTGAGCACAGCCTTTGCCTACATCGCCATAACCCAGCACTACACAGATTTTGCCTGCAATCATTACATCGGTTGCACGTTTGATGCTGTCGATTAATGATTCACGGCAACCATACAGATTATCAAATTTAGATTTTGTTGCTGAATCGTTTACATTCATGGCGGGGAATAATAATTCGCCTTTTTCCTGCATTTCGTAAAGACGGTGAACGCCGGTAGTGGTTTCTTCTGTTACGCCTTTAACGCTAGCGGCGATATCCTGCCATGTGCTTGAGCCGGTTTTGATAGTGCGACGCAATACATCAAGAATGGCTTTATATTCTTCATTGTCATCGTCTTTTGTTGCTGGAATAGCGCCGGCTTTTTCAAACTCAACACCCTTGTGAACTAATAGAGTTGCATCGCCACCGTCATCCAGAATCATGTTTGGTAATTTACCGTCAGGCCATAATAGCGCTTGCTCAGTACACCACCAGTATTCTTCAATGGTCTCACCTTTCCAGGCAAAAACAGGAATACCCTGTGCAGCAATTGCAGCAGCCGCATGATCCTGAGTGGAAAAAATATTGCAGGAAACCCAGCGTACTTCAGCGCCCAGCGCAATCAGTGTTTCAATCAGTACAGCTGTTTGAATGGTCATGTGTATGCTGCCCATAATGCGGCAGCCAGTGAGTGGATTCTCGTTAGCGTATTCTTCGCGTAATGCCATAAGACCTGGCATTTCGATTTCAGCTATAGCAATTTCTTTGCGGCCCCAATCGGCCAGTGACATATCAGCGACTTTGAAGTCAGTGAAGTTGTTATCGATGACGGCGTTCATAGCTCATCTCCTAATTAGTGGTTAAGAAATGAGCGCCGTTTATGAAACGTTCTGAGCCTGACGGATTTATGTTTATAAGCATATCCGCTGCAGCGCCCCTCAGAAATAGATTAAATCCGGGAAACAAATTTCCCGGATTTCTAAAGATGTTGTTGGAATTATAGACCAGCTGAATCTTTTAATGCTTCCGCTTTATCGGTTTTTTCCCAGGTGAAATTGGGTTCTTCGCGACCAAAGTGACCGTATGCGGCTGTGTCTCTGTAAATTGGACGCAGTAGGTCTAGCATAGTGACCAGACCTTTAGGTTTAAGGTCGAAGTGTTCACGAACTAACTCGATAATGCGATCATCATCGATTTTACCCGTACCAAATGTTTGAACAGAAATTGAAGTTGGTTCAGCAACACCAATAGCATAAGACACCTGAATTTCACATTTATCAGCAAGGCCAGCGGCGACAATGTTTTTAGCAACATAGCGACCTGCGTAGGCTGCAGAACGGTCAACTTTAGAGGGGTCTTTGCCAGAGAAAGCACCGCCACCATGACGTGCCATGCCGCCATAAGTATCAACAATAATTTTACGTCCTGTCAGGCCGCAATCGCCAACAGGTCCGCCAATAACGAAATTGCCGGTTGGGTTTATAAAGTATTTGGTGTCTTTGCTAATTAAATCCGCAGGCAGCACAGGTTTGATGATTTCATCCATTACTGCTTCGCGCAGTGCTTCAAGACTAATTTCAGGATTATGCTGTGTAGATAATACAACCGCGTCAATTGACGTGGGTTTGCCATCTTCATAACGGAATGTCACCTGGCTTTTTGCATCAGGGCGTAACCATGAAAGGGTGCCATTCTTGCGAACTTCAGCCTGACGCTTTACTAGCTGGTGAGCATAAGTAATAGGTGCAGGCATTAATACATCAGTTTCATTGCTTGCATAACCAAACATTAAACCCTGATCGCCAGCGCCCTGTTCGTGGTCGTCAGATTCATCAACACCCATAGCTATGTCTGCTGACTGTTTGTCTATAGAGGTGATAACGGCGCATGATTCCCAGTCAAAGCCCATTTCAGAGCTGTTATAACCGATTTCCTTAACTGTTTTGCGCACAACGGCCTGCATATCGACCCATGCTTCAGTGGTGATTTCGCCAGAAAGCACTACCATTCCGGTATTGACCATCGTTTCGCAGGCAACACGTGCTTTTGGATCCTGTTCAAAGATGGCATCCAGAACTGCGTCTGAGATCTGGTCTGCAACTTTATCTGGGTGGCCTTCAGAAACAGATTCTGATGTAAACAAATGGCTATTTGACATGTTTATTTTTCCTCGGTGCAATCATCATTAGTAGTCTTTAGTGAAGCTTTTGATGAGGAAATCTTCGATATAAGCATATATTGATATGCTGGAGATTTGATTCGCACTCATTCTTTAGCTGGTTAGAGACTAATAAATGAGCGCCGTTCATGTTATAGATACACCGAGCCTGACAGAGATATCTGCTGCAGCGCCCCTCAGTGTGGAAAAGGATTATAGTCGAATTTTTTTAAAATGGCTAATAGCGTTTGAGATAATAATAAATGCCTTCAATATCACTTTAGTGGGAGGTAATTAAGTATTGTGTGTCAGTTAGTCAGTAAAATATTCAATGGATTATTTATAAAATAAAACCATGTATTAGATACATGGTTTTATTATTTTCTCGTATAACTATTTTTTTTAACTAGTTACTTGCCTGATCCCATTCCTTCCTTTAAAGAATCAGCAAGAACAATGGCCATTTTTCGGCCATGCTCTTCAAACAGGCTGGTTTGTTGTAATGGATTAACAATACCAGAATACATAGCTGCCTGTGCATCTGTTGTGGCAAACCATTCCTGCATATTTAATATAACACTGCCTTCACGCGTTATCATTGTCGCTGTAAATGCAGATCCAGTAGAAGCTGCACCGGAATCACCTATGCAAATCTCACATGAATAAGAAAATCCACTGTCATTAATTAATATTGCAGCATCAACTTTTAATGCCTCAATTGCCTTTCTAATATAATTTAACTCACCAGATTTACCTGTTAATGCTGATCCACTAGCATATACAGTCAGGCCATATTGCATCATATTAGTTGGTGCTATTCCCTGCATTTCTGGTGGGGGTGTTATGGCATCCATTAGCATTCCCCCTAAAAATCCTGCAACGCCTTTTGCTTCTTTTCTGACATGCTTAGGTTTTGGTGGCACATAAAGAGCTTTAAATACCTGGTTAGACATCATTTCGCTCTGACTCATAACATTAAAAGGTAATGACTGATTATTTAATGTTTCTGTAAATGTTTTATGGGCAGAGTTTGCCGCATTTAATCCAACATTACCTTCAACGATATCAGCTGCTAAACCCAGCAGGCCATTATCGGGTGCTTTAGTGGGGCTTGACCGGCGTACAATTTGTTCTGGTACTGTATAGAGAACTACTGCTACTTTTTTAATTCTCTTGATTTCGCCGGCATTCATATCACGCTTTAATCCGCAGGCAGATATTAATGCTATTGATATAAATATAATTAAAAGTCGAAGTGGGTTCATAAGTTTATCCTTAAATTATTAGTTTTTATTAGGCATATGCTTTCACCTGCATAATCTTATTGTCTATTAGATAGTCATTAAATATACATTTAAAAGATGGTAGAAATATATATAGATGTAAATTGACTAAAAAGCTTAAGTTTTCTGATTTGTGCTGATGGTGTTACTTATGGTTGTATTGTTGTGAATGACTTTATGTGTCTGTTAAAAACATTAATTTATACTTATCTATAAGAGATCTTTGCACGAGAGAAAATTATTTTAATAGTTACCCATTTCATCGTCATTCCTGCA
>CAZFUY010000086.1:0-12756 GCA_964522445.1 uncultured Thiotrichaceae bacterium
TGGGGTTTACCCTGCCACTACTGTTACCAGCAGCGCGGTGCGCTCTTACCGCACCATTTCACCCTTACCTGAAAACAGGCGGTATATTTTCTGTGGCACTGGCCGTGGACTTTCATCCCCCAGGCGTTACCTGGCACCCTGCCCTGCGGAGCCCGGACTTTCCTCTGAGTATCAAACGATATACAGCAATTGCCCGGCTGACTTGCCGGAGAATATAACACAGGATTTTAAATTCACCAGAAATTTATACACTGAGACCTTTACACGATACAGGCGCGAAAGAAAAATGCGCTAAAATTTGACTGATTGAGGCAGGAAACGCAGTTAATATCTGGATATTGACAAGTTTTCTAACGAAAAGCAGGCTAATATTATCTGTAACAATAACATTACCCCCCCACAGCTTTTGAGACAGAAATGACAGCGCCAGAAAATATTAAGTCTTATGATAATTTTCAGCTTAATACCCGACAGTTTGCACTTTTTTCAGCGATTGCCTGGAGCTTGCTTATTATTATTTCCATTAACTGGAATCTTAATTTATTGCAGTCTCAGGCTATTGATCTGGCCACATTTGAAGCTCGCGCTAACTGGAACAAAGATCAGGCGTTCAGGCGCTGGGCCACTCGCCATGGCGGGGTCTATGTAAAACCCGATAAAAGAACCCCTCCCAACCCCTACCTTAGCCATTTACCTCACCGAGATGTTATTACCACCGAAGGAATCAGGCTCACGCTAATGAATCCCGCTTATATGATGAGCCAGATGACTTCAGAGTTTGAAGAAATGTACGGCATCAAGGGGCGCATTACAGGTCAGGTTCTACTTAATCCTGCCAACAAAGCTGATGACTGGGAAATGTCGGCACTGAAGCAGTTTGATCAGGGGATAACAGAGGTAACCGAACTCAGTGATATTGATGGCCAGCCTTACCTACGACTAATGAAACCCATGATAATGAAAGAAGGCTGTGTGCTTTGTCATGGCCACCTGGGCTTTAAGGTTGGTGATATACGAGGCGGTGTTAGCATATCCATACCTCTGAACACTTATCTGCTGGCAGAAAGCAATGGACGCAAGACTCTATGGATCAGTCACCTTGGCATCTGGCTACTGGGTTTAAGTGGGATCTTCTTTCTTAGCTATCTAAGACAGCAAAAAATTATCCAGCAACGAGAAACAGAGAAAGCTCTGAACAAGTCCAGCCAGGAATGGATCTTTGCCATGGATTTTTTCGATGATGCTATATGCCTTATCGACATGGACGACAGAATAACACGCGTCAATCAGGCATTTTACAAAATGGGTAAGCTCACCCCAGAACAGACTCTTGGCCACAACGTCACAGACATCATCCATCCTCAGGGTGAGAAAACACCCTGCCCTGTATGTAAAGCACGAATAGAACAACGTGATGCAACCATTACCATGGAAGCAGACCACCCGGATAATCCCACCAATAAACCCATAGAAGTTATGGTTCGCATCATCCGTGACAGCAATGAACTCCCTCAGGGCACGCTCATGGGCATACATGATTTAACCCACAGCCGTGAAGTTAGCGCCACAATTACTGAGCACGAACAGCAGATCAGCGATTTACTGCGCTCAACTGCCGAGGGCATTTTTAGTCTTGACCTTGAAGGCAAATGCGTAATGGCAAATCCTGCCTGCGCACGCATGCTGGGCTACGACAGCGAAAACAGGCTCATCGGCAGCGACATACATACCCTGATTCACCATAGCCATGAAGATGGCTCTGCTTATAACAGGAACGATTGCCCAATTTACCAGTCATTTCATAACAATACTGAAATACACATTAATAACGAAGTCTTCTGGCATGCTGATGGCAGCAGTTTCCCCGTGGAATACTGGGCTTACCCTATATTACGAGATAATAAAACTATTGGCTCAGTGGTCACATTTTTTGATATATCAGAGAGTCTAAAAACAGAACAAATACTACGACGCAGCCAGAAAATGGACGCACTGGGTCAGCTCACCGGCGGCATTGCACATGACTTTAATAATCAACTGGGCATAGCCAGTGGCTATATAGAACTATTAGAGGAATATAATACAAATAATGAAAACAGCAATGAAAAAACCAGCCTCTGGATTGCTGCCACCCGTAAAGCCACGAACCGCTGCATCGATCTAACACGACAACTACTTAATTTTTCACGCCAGCAACAAACAGATGCCGAAGTAATCAACCTGACAAAAGAGATTAGCGAACTTGATGAACTAATCAAGCGCACGGTAACACCTGCAGTAGATGTCAGCTACGATATTGATGAAGACTTATGGCCCATTACAACCAGCCGGGGTGATCTGGAAGACGCTCTGCTAAATCTGATAATTAATGCCCGTGATGCTATGCCCAATGGCGGCAGGCTAATGATTAATATGCACAACAAAACGCTGGATAAGGATGAAATTATAAAAGACCAACGCCAGTCAGGTGATTATGTTTTAATCGCCATCGAAGATACCGGACATGGAATACCAAAAAATATTCAGGAACATATTTTTGACCCCTTCTTTTCTACCAAAGAAATTGGCAAAGGAACAGGCTTAGGTATGTCTATGGTATATGGCTTTATTAAGCGTAATCAGGGCTATATCAATCTGTATTCAGAGCCTGAGAAAGGTACCAGCATTAAAATATACTTTCCACGCACAATAACAACAGAGGTTCAACAGCAGCACAAAAAAATAAAACCTGTTAAATCTAAAGGACACAATAAAGTCATACTAATTGTTGAAGATGAACAATATTTACGCGAACTGGCTGTAGAGATATTAAACACTCATGGCTACCAGACTATACAGGCAGAAGATGGCAATGCTGCTCTAGAGATCTTATGTGGCGACGAGCATATAGATCTATTATTTAGCGACATTGTCATGCCTGGCGGCATAAATGGTTACCAGCTTGCCGAAAAATCAAGGGAACTAAGACCCAATCTAAAAATACAACTGACCTCTGGCCTGGCAGATAAAAATCCTACAAATGAACAACAGGCAGAACTAGGGTTACTACTCCTGCAAAAACCCTACAGTCAATCTGATTTAATCAATTGTATAAATAAGTTTTTTGAGAATTCAAAGACTATGGATTAACCCAGGAAAATACAAACAAAAGATATTATGCTTTGTAGGAGCGGCTTTAGCCGCTCCTACAATAAACAATAAAACAGGTTTTAATCTTCTCTACATCTCCACGTCAAATTTCTTGATCTTGAAATTTCACAACAGTTTTATACCTCTAATTTATTTTTTATTTTTACTCTGCCATTCTTCAATCCATGGCAACACATCTTCAATTGGCATTGGGCGCGCAATATAATAACCCTGAGCTATATCACAGTTCATTTGTTCTAATTTACGCAAAATAGATTCTGTTTCTACACCTTCCGCAACTACTTTCATATTTAGATTCTGGCCTAGCTGTATAGTTGACTCAACTATAGCTCGCGCCTCATCATCATCTTCCATTCTCATAACAAATGATTGATCTACCTTAAGCTCTGTAAATGGCGCTCGATATAACTGAATCATAGACGAATAACCCGTACCAAAATCATCAATAGATAATTTAAAACCTTTCATACGTAAACGCGTTAAACTATCCAGTGATTTTGTTAATTCTTCCATTAATGCCGACTCTGTTACTTCCAGCGTTAGTTGTGAATTATCCCTGTGACCATAACGCTTACAAATAGTGTTTAATCTGTCAGGCAAATCCAGCTGTTTAAAAATACCAGCTGTCATATTTACGGAAATGGTTTGTTTTAAGTGTTTTTCTTCACAATCTCTTGCAACCTGATCTACCAGCAACCAGGTCATTTCATCAATCAATCCCGTTACTTCTGCAAGCCCAATAAACTGGTAAGGTAAAATTAATCCACGCTCAGGATGCATCCAGCGCATTAACACCTCAAAGCCATCTACTGTTCTATCCTGAATAGAAATCTGCGGCTGATAATAAGCAATAAACTCACGATTATTAACTGCCCTTCTCAGATCATCTTCATTAATCAAAACCTTATCCGTTTTAATAGTAGAAACAGGTTTAGTCTCTTTCAGCCTCTCAGAAATACCAGACAGTATTTTCTTTAATTCAAAAACATGGAAAGGTTTTTGCAATGTACCAGCAAGATTTAAACCATGCTCAATAGCAAGTTCCTGCGCTGAATGAAGCACAGTTTTATCAACGCCACTAATAAGTATTAGTGCGGCTTCTGATTGCATACCCGCCAGTAAACGAATCATTTCAATACCATCTATATCTGGCATTAATAAATCAAGCACAATAACCGCTGATTTTTTCTCATGATTCTCAATAAACTCACTGGCACGAATATAATGCATTGCATTAAAACCAGCAGTCTCTGCTATATCACAAACAAATTCTCCCATGCTCTTTTGATCATCAACAACGATAAGACTATATCGTAATGGCTGAGATATATTATTAGATTCTGCAGGAGTTAACTTTTCTAGCGCACGATCCACATCATCTTCATAGCCTCTTAAATAAGACGCATATTCCACATCCATATCCAGCACATGCGCCTTAAACCAATATTCAAGAAAACTAATTGTAGAACGATGATCAAAAACATCAGGCGCTTCACGAAAAACTTTTATCATATCTGTTATTGTTCTTAATAACATGACATGAATCTGATGATGTTTTACATGATGAGGATAACCACAGGCTTCCATCAATACTTCTTCACGTGAAAAATGATAACCAGAAAACTCTACCAGCAACTGAAATTTTCTATCAATAACATCATTACCCGCTTCTTCTACAACTACCTGTTGATAATCATTTAGCAATGCTAATATGTTTTTATGATCATCATCCATTTCTTTGTTTTTTACAGTAAGCTCATCTGCCCATTTAATATGGGTAGTTTCTTTATCTAAAGTATGTTTAGTTTTATCATGCTTACTTACATCAAGAGCTCGATTAACCGCATCAGCTAATTCCTGTTTGCTATAAGGCTTTTGTAGAAGCACTCCCTGATAATCATTGTGAGCTGATTCCCCCCCAGTAAAACCGGAAGTTAACAAAACTTTTATCTGTGGCCTTATTGTTGCAGCGTATTCAACCAGATTATAACCGGTCATTTTTCCAGGCATAATAATATCGCTAAACAACAAATCAATATTCACATCTGTTTTTAATATTAAAATTGCCTCATCTGCATTAGCTGAAAGCAGTGTATTATAACCCAGCATATGTAAAAAATATTCTGCAAGCTCACGCAATTGAGGCTCATCTTCAACAACTAAAACAGTTTCACCCTGACCTATATTTTCAATTTCACTTTGTTTCTTATCGACCTGATTATTTGTTTTAATCTGGCTATCAGAAGCATCAATAAAGCGAGGTAAATAAATATGGAAATCACTTCCTTTTTCAGGCTCTGAATTAACCATTATTAATCCAGACGAACGTTTTACAAAACTGTAAACCATTGACAGGCCAAGACCACTACTATCACCATCTTCTTTGGTTGTATAAAAAGGCTCAAATATTCTTTCCTTTATATTTTCATTCATTCCTTTACCTGTGTCTTTGATACTAAGCCATACATAATCCCCCGGACTAAGACCATCAAGCTGCACATTAGAATCCTGTTCTACTTTCTGATTTATTGTTGATATAGTGAGCTGCCCACCATCAGGCATTGCATCCTGTGCATTAATAACAAGATTTAATATACTATCTTCCAGCTCACCAGGATTAACAGCAATGGGCCAGATATCATTTTCAAGGTTATATTTTATTTCTATTCTGGGAGTAATTGAATGAGCAATAATGTCGTACATTTTTTCCAGCACAGAATTAATAGTAAGTTGCTGCACATTCATTTGTTGACG
The DNA here is from genome assembly GCA_964522445.1 of uncultured Thiotrichaceae bacterium. Lineage (GTDB taxonomy): Bacteria > Pseudomonadota > Gammaproteobacteria > SZUA-229 > SZUA-229 > CAZFUY01. Next base: position 5,905 of record CAZFUY010000086.1, read on the forward strand.
ACGTGAAAAATCTAATAAATTTCTTGAAAGATCAATACAACGATTAGTTGCCTTATTTGCTAAATCTACCCATCGATGAGGTTTGTCCTGCCCTCTTGTAAACTCTTCAAGAAAATCAAGATACCCCCTTACAATACCCAGCTGATTATTAAAATCATGTGCAATTCCGCCTGTTAGTTTTCCTACTGCATCCATTTTTTGTGAGTGACGCATAATTTCTTCTGTATGGCGGCGCTCAGTTACATTAAACATGAAACCCTGCAAACGAACAATTTTGCTATTTTCCTTAATTACTTTTGCATCATAATGAATCCAGATACTTCGGCCATCCTGTGCAATCATTCGACATTCAAATGTATGATCTTCTCCTCTAGCTGTCGACTCCCGGCATAAATCAATAGCATATTTTCTGTCATCCGGATGTATATGCTGCGACCAGAAATCTTCCTGATACCATTCCTCAACCAAATAACCTAAAACTTTTTCTACCTGTGGCCCAACATAGATAAAACACCCCGTTTGTGGATTAAACTCCCAGGGGATGGCTGTGGTTGATTCAATTAACTGACGATAATGTTCTTCACTATTAATTAATTTCTGCTCGACCTGAATACTTTCAGTAATATCCTGAATTGTGCCAAATGATCTAACAGGTTCACCCTTATCATTGAAATTTGTTTCACAGCATTCATGGACATATTTAATACGTCCATCTTTCATTAATAAACGATGCACAATTTCATAGGGCTGTTTATTTTTTAGTGAATCTGAATAAGCTTCATCAACCCTAACTCTGTCATCTGGATGTATAGCATCAAGAAACACAGCATAGGATGCACCACATTTTTTAGAGTCTATTTCAAATAAATGAAACATTTCTTTTGACCAGAGTAATTTATTACTCTGAATCTCAAGTTCCCAGCTACCAACATGAGCAATATACTGCGCTTCATTTAAAGAGTCTTCAGCCTGTTGGCGTTTTTTCTGCAGCATTATCTGTTCAGTAACATCCATAATTGTTTCTACTATCTGCACCAGTTCTCCATTGGCATCAAATAACGGTGCAGCAACAAGATCAAAACATTTTTTTTCTTTAGATTGTAGGGTGAGCTGCATTGTCATCTTTTCTAAATGCCGCGAGAAAGTAACAGCCGTTGCTACACATTGATTAACAGGGTTTTCTAAACTCAGTACTTCACAGCAATGCTTACCAAAAATGGTTTCCATTTTCCCAAACCACTGCTGGTATATATCATTAGCCCAGGTTATTTTTAAATCTGCATTTAATAGAACAATACCTGCATCTATGCTTTCAACAATACTTTTAAACTTCTGTTTTTCTGCCGATAAGCCTTCAAGTGCTTTTTTATGCTCTTCACCCATTCTTATTGCACGAATACCAAAACTTATATCACTAGCCAATTCCTGAAGAAATGAGAAATCTGTGTCACTAAACGCATGTTTTGTATGGGCATAAACAACCAGCACCGCCTGCATTTCATTATCCACAGCGACAGGAGCAGCACACAGTGATTGATAGCCTCGTTGTATCGCATCTTTACGCCAGGGTTCAAAACTAGCATCGACTTCAACATCCTGACAAACACTGACTTTATTTTCTCTTACTGCACAACCTGCCGGCCCCTGAGCATACTCATCATCACCCCAGGTCACTTTAATCGAAGCCAGATAACCTTCTTCAAATCCTGCACTTGCAACAGGGGAAATATTTTTTGAGCCTTTAATTTGCACAAAACCAATCCAGGCCATTTTATATTTACCCTGATCAATAATGTTCTGACAGATGCCCTGAAGCCATTGTTGCTCGTTATCTGCATGAGCCATGGTATTTTTAATTACAGACAACACATCTAACTCCTGGGGTATTTTTATCAATTATTCTCATATTTCCTGTATTTTTAATATATAAGCAAACAGATTAAATATAATTTTCGGTATCTCAAATATAGCCTATGAATGGGGATATTTCTGGCTCATTTTAGAAATGGGAGACACTAATGACGGGCAAAATAGAACGCAAAAAACGGTAATGAAATCTGGATATGAATTGACGGAAAATAAATTTAGTTCAGACTTGATACAGCACGCCTAAATAGAACCATATGCCTGCTTACATCCTGCTTACATCCTGTTGCAGACAGTTAAAGTCAAAAGTTATTCACCACAGAGAGCACAGGGGTTTTTTGGTTTGCACTAACACGCAAGCACAGGAAACAAGCTTTTCTCGGCGTCCTCGGTGTCCTCTGTGGTGAATAGCTTTTGATTTTGGTTAACGACTGCCTATAACTAATTGTCAGCGTATATTGAAATTAATACATCTGAATAATAAAACAATAGAGCTACAAAGTTCTTACACCTGTATCTTTAATACGATCAAAATAACGCGCTCGATATAATAAACGAGGACTGTTCTCATCATCATTAAAACCAGATCGGTCATGCAGCACATTATTGCTCACCAGACCCATACCAGGTTGCAATGTACCTCTGAAAATATAGGGCGAATCTGAGTCAAGTAATTGCTCAAGAAAAGAGACTGCCTGTTTAACAACCTCGTCATCTTTCCAGGCAATGCTCCGTGTTCGTGCTGTATATCGCATGTGTAAGTCACCCGTTTTTGCACTTACAGAAAAAACAGGCCCTGCTTCTTCTGCTCGTTCCACACTACCATCATCATTTAAGCGTGGTGGAATTGTCATCGCATCTGGCAACATTAATGCTCGAATATAATCAGGATTTTCATCTCTCATTTTTATGTAAGCAATTTCATGATCCATTAACTGGTTTTCACCACCTTCTTTCGCAGGTTGTACACAGTGCAATAATAACCCCCAGATTTGCTCATCGGCTGTATTGTAATAGCCATCGGTATGCCATTTTATAAGACGATTTGTGTAAGGAATATATTGCGGATGACTGCCTTCATCATTAACAGTCAAAGATGTAATTGCATCTTCATCTGCTAACCAGTTATGATTTAAATTAACAAGACCAAATTGCTCACCGACTAATTTTGGTATCTCTTTATCCTCACCCAGCACAGAGCCAGCATAAACAACCATATTTGTTTTCTGACAAATCTGATGCATTGCATTGTATTCAGCTGCTGATAATTTTTTTGGATTATTTATTTCAACAAGTAAATTTTCTAAACCTGATGGGTAATTTTCCAGTTTTTTATCACGCCAGATCAAATAGTCTTTATCATCATTTATATCGAATGGATTAAACATAATTATTTCGTTTTGTAAAAATGGCAGGCAAGCTTATAGGCTTTAACAGGCGGTCTAGTTGACCTGAATCAATAACAAATAAAACCAGATTTTAGAATAGATAAATATCAAAAAACCATGAAGCATAAACAGTAAAAAACACAGTGTTTTGCTAAATATCAAGTCATTTAATAAAGCCTGTACTAAAATAATCAAACAAATTAAAGCAGGAAAATAACAATGAGCGGTGGCTGGGGTTGCCCCCATGAAATAAACGACAAATGCAAGCGGGTAGAAAATCGCCCATGCAATCCCGGCATGAAAGGCTGCATACTTGCAGGCCGGTTCATTTTTAGTGATGATTCAAAAAACACGAAAGCCGCCATTAAGAAAAAAATATCTCAAAATAATAAATAAGCCACAACCACAGTTTCTATTTATAATATTTTTAGCTACAATATTTCTTTCTAAAAAACCTCCCAAACTTCTTATTTAAAAAGTTATTTCGAGACAGAAAAGGTATTATTTTATGCTGTCTGATACCAATTTTTTTCTGCAGCAACTTTAATCCACTGTGCTGACAATCAACTCTCAATCCTGTTTGTAATACAGTAATTGTATTTTTTCGATTCTCACAAAACCATTCAACCCGAGCCAGATTTAAAAACACATCACCATTACTTAGCTCTAAGCTTACAGCCTGCCTGCATAAATCAATACCTCGAAAATCACCGTCAAGTGTTTTTGCTAAACCAGCATAAGATAAATAGGTTGTATAAAAAGAATGATCTTTATTTATAGATTTAAAAGCAAGTTGAAAACTTTTACTTGCGCTTGAAATTGAACGACTTTTAAGAAACTCTATTCCCTGTTTAAAGTTATCACAACAATAACTGTAATCATTGTATGCGGCCTCAATTAAAGACATACTTCACCTCCCTGTAGATTTAAATTGCCAGCCAAATCCTTTGGTGTATTTATTTAATCAGAACACATAAAATGTTTCAATACTTTATTAAGCAAAAAAAACCACAGAGACAAGCCCTGTGGTCAACCACGCTAATGATCTGTTTAAAAAATATTATTCTTTATCAAACCGCATTAGTTTTCCTAATGCATGATTTAATGGATGGCTGCGAGGTAAAAAAGGCAGCGGACTACGTTGGCGAGTACCCAGTTGCTCACGCATTTGTCTTAAACCAGGATGACGGTTATCAACCTGTAAACCTTTCTTTAATACGACAACTGTATTTTTTCTGTTTTGTACAAACCATTCTGCACGTGCCAGATTCAAATAAACATCACCGTCATGAACTTCACCTCTGGCCGCTTCACGACATAATTCTAAACCTGTTCTATCACCCGATAACACACGGGATAAACCACAGTAAGACGCATATTTATTATGGTAAATATTATTACGTTCAACTGAATCATACGCCAGCTGAAAACTTTGTACTGCTTTTGGCATAGAACGATCTTTAAGATGCTCCACGCCTTCTACAAATTCTTCACAGCATGCGCTGAAATCTTCATATACTACTTGTAATGGTGCCATTACGATCTCCATCAAAAACCTGTTATTCAAAGCCTGTAATTTCAGATATATCTAAACTTCCAGACTTACTTCAATGTCTTGCTCGATTATTTATTTTTCATTTTGATGGCCTGCAGTACACTCTAAGCTCGACCACTATCAGGATATGTACATGTGACAATTTAGTGGCATGACTGCAAGTCTTATCTAAAGATAATGCATAGTCTGTGCCTATTTATTTATATTCAGTAAAAACATACATATATAAATTTTATTGATTTTTATCATGCCGTTATTTTTATGCCTTATGTAAAAAAAACCGACATTTTTCATTACTGTTTTCACCTGCTATTTTGTTACTTTAAAAAATAGCTGCTCAATCAATACCTTAGCTTCACAGCAAACTGTAAGGCCTGCCGTCACCCTCGAACGAATGATTATGTAAAGAGAATATTTACTCTATAAAAATCAACTACTTGGACTGCATATTCAGGGCTGTTTTATAAACCTGATTTTTCTTCATTCCGGTAATATTTGCAGCCAGCTTACTTGCCTGCTTTAATGGAAGTTCTTCCATTAACACTTTAAGCGTATGCTCAAGTGTGACTGTGTTTTCTGATGATTTTTCCATAACCCCCTGAATAATAAGAACAAATTCCCCTTTACGCTGATTTTCATCCTCTCTAACCCAGCGCAATAACTCACACAGACTGGCTTTTCGTATGGTTTCAAAAGTCTTGGTTATTTCACGCGCCAGAAGAGCCTGCCTTTCTGCCCCAAAGACTTCATTCATATCCAACAGTGATTTTTCTATACGATGACTGGACTCATAAAAAATAAGTGTGCTTGTTTCATGACTTAGCTGCTCATAAAAATGAACACGTGCCGATAATTTGGCGGGAGGAAAGCCTGCAAAATAAAAACTATCCGTTGGTAAACCTGACGCAGAAAGCGCAGCGATAGCCGCACAGGGGCCTGGCAATGGACTTACTTTAATACCCACTTCATGAGCGGCTTTAACCAGCCGATAGCCTGGATCACTCAGTAATGGTGTGCCAGCATCTGAAATTAAGGCAATATTAAAACCGGTCTGTAATTTTTCAATCAATACAGGCGTTTGCTGCAGCTCATTATGATCATGGTAAGCCCACAACTTTGTCTTTATATTAAAGTTCTGCAATAAATGTCGACTATGACGCGTATCTTCCGCCGCAATTAAGTCAACATCAGATAAAATATCAATAGCACGCTGAGTTATATCAGAACGATTTCCAATTGGAGTCGCAACAATATAAAGTACACCCTGATTCATTGACACTACCTGCTCCACACAAGATACTCTGGGGCGCAATGATAACCCTAAATTAATCCGTTGACCGCTCTATAATTGAGTTAAATTAACAACATGACAATGCACACTAAAAATCACCTGTATACAAACTTATAATGATTAATCGATTTTTACTAATATCCACGCTAACAGTTCTAATCAGCGCATGTACTGGCACATCACCTATAGTACCCACTGATGACGAAATGACGACAGATACAAATCTGGATACAGCCCTTACACCACTTAAAGAACAGCCAGAAAAATTTCTTCAGCTCGCAGAACTAAGTAGCGGTATAGAAAGAGACGAACACCTGCTGCATGCCAGCAAACTATTTATTAAGCTTGGTAATTTTGAGTCAGCCCGATCAACGCTACAGGCCATCAATGCAGAAACAGCTGATGCCAGCGTACTTATTCAAATGCAGATAATGTCTGCAAATATTGCTCTAGGTTTTGGCGATCCCAAATTAGCCCTTAAATTATTAACCTTCTCCAGTGTTTTACCTGAGCCACAGCAAATCGAGGTTTATGAGCTTCGTGCAAAAGCATTTCTTGATGCAGGTTACCCGCTGGAAGCGGCAAAAACACGAGTCCAGATGGATTTGCTGTTGACGGATGAACAGGCACTGGAAGCAAACCACCAGGCCATCTGGGAGACATTATCACTGCTGCCTGAAACCACACTAAACCAGCTCAGTTTAGCGCCTTTATACCCTGAGTTTCTTGGCTGGATAGAGCTGGCCAAAGTC
>CAZFUY010000087.1:0-2500 GCA_964522445.1 uncultured Thiotrichaceae bacterium
TGATAGCTCAGTTGGTAGAGCAACGGACTGTTAATCCGTTTGTCCCTGGTTCGAGCCCAGGTCGGGGAGCCAAATTATCTTATTAAACAATAAGTTATAAAGCCGCTAGCATGTTGAATGTTTAGCGGCTTTTTTATTGCTACCTTAAAGCTTGTAATGACTGGTTTTAATAAACAACATATTCCACCTGTTTTAGAATATTGTAAGTCACTAACCCTCTCAGAATAAGAAAAATAACTAACCAAAAAAACTCTTTGTCAGATCAATAATCAGCTCTATAATTAAATAACGGAAACCTAAATTAACCACCGTTATAGGCTGAATAAATGTCTAATTATAAAAACATACTGGTTGCCATTGATTTTTCTGAAGCCTCCAGCAGCGTTATTAAGCGCGCAGTTACTATAGCCCAACAAAACAATACAGAATTAACACTTATTCATAGCGTTGAGTATTTACCTCCCATTGATGTGGCTTATGAACCTGCTCTTTCTGCATCCTGGATAATTGATGAAAAAGCCTTAATTGAACAGGCTAAAGAATCACTAAAATCTTTTTGTCATCAATATAATATTAACGACGCAAAACAAATTGTAGTAATTGGAACGCCTAAATATGAAATAACTCAATATGCAGGTGACAATAATATTGATTTGATCATTATGGGTTCACACGGCAGGCATGGCATTGAGTTATTACTGGGTTCTACTGCTAACGGTGTGCTACATAGAATGAATTGCGATGTGCTTGCAGTAAAAATTAATGATGAGTAAATCATCATCCCTGATGACTTCATTAATATTACTTTGTAATACACTCCAGGCTTTTTAAGTAGTTACAGAATTCTTCTTTTAACTCATCATGGCATAAAGCATATTCTACATTTGCCTGCAGAAACCCTATTTTACTGCCACAGTCGTAGCGGCGACCTTTAAAAGAATAAGAATAAACCTTTTCATCCTTACTTAATGCCGCTATCGCATCCGTTAACTGAATCTCACCCCCTGCTCCACGACCTGTTGTGCGCAATTTATCAAATATTTTAGGTGTTAAAATATAGCGTCCGACAACAGCCTGATCAGATGGCGCATCTTCAGGTGCGGGCTTTTCAACTATCTCTTCAACCTCACAAATGCCATCAGCTACCTGGGGGCCAGCAACCATACCGTATTTAGAACTTTCTTCTCTGGCAACCGTTTGTGTACCCAGAATAGTTGCATGATATTCGTTATAGACATCAATCATTTGCTGCATGCAATTACGACCCTCACTCCTAATTAGATCATCGGCCAATATAACAGCAAAAGGCTCATCGCCTACAGCAGGTGCAGCACACAATACCGCATGCCCCAGACCCAGTGCTTCAGCCTGACGAATAAATATACAATTTATATGTGAAGGAACAACATCCTGAGCTATTTTAAGTAACTCAGTTTTATTATTAGCCTCCAGCTCAGCCTCCAGTTCATAGGCTTTATCATAATGGTCTGCTATGGCTCTTTTATTACGACCAATAATAAATATCAACGTATCTATACCTGCTTCTATAGCTTCATCTGCCGCATATTGTATTAATGGCTTATCAACAACAGATAACATTTCTTTAGGGTTTGCCTTGGTTGCAGGTAAAAAACGAGTCCCCAGACCTGCAGCGGGAAAAACAGCTTTACGAATTGCTTTCATACTAATTTATCCATATAAAATTTTCTTTATTATCATGTGAAAAAACATGGAAGTACAGTGTTATGCTATGCAATTAATTTTCTAAAAAATCATAAATTACTGTGTCTGACTCAACAGCTATACCCGCAAATAAAATTTTTCTGCAATCACTTGCAGATAGAGTATTACTGGATTCAGAGACCACTCTTCCTGACCTAAGCCATATCCATATTTTTATTCCTAATGCACTGGCTGTCAGCCAGCTCAAACAGCAGTTTGCTGATCAATCCACTTCAGCATTGTTGGGCCCTTACATTGGAGGCATGTCATTATGGATTAATGAAAATATTCCATTAGAAAATAAAAAAATAAAACAGATAAACCAGCAGGCAAGAATACTATTATTACTAGATGCGCTAAAACAACACCCAAATCTATTCAAAGAAGAAAATACCTGGCAAATATGTGATAGCTTATTAACTCTTTTTGATGAACTCACTGAAAACAACTATGACTTTCTTAATGATTCTGAAGAAAGCTGGTTAGAACATCTAAAGCAGGCTTATGGCAGTACAGATAATAATATTAAATACCTTAATCATGAAGCAAAAATAGTTTATCAGTTATGGCAGGCATGGCTACAACAAACTCTGGCTTTAGATATTTGTGACTCTGCCACTGCTTATAATCTACGATTAAACAATCAACATTATGCAATACCAGAAAAATCCTGCTTTTATATTATTGGCTATGAACAATTCACGGCTACAGAACAGGCGTGGTGTAACAAACTTAAAAACACCAACTTCGTTTGCTTTATAAACCAACAAAGTAACGT
>CAZFUY010000087.1:2600-12608 GCA_964522445.1 uncultured Thiotrichaceae bacterium
TAACGTGCATGGACGCACTAATTTCGCGAGCGCATGGACGCACAGGAGCGATGACGTACATGGACATACTAATTCCACAAGCACATGGATACACGAAAACAACTCTACGATTAAAAACAAAACCAGTAATAAATTTAGTGCGTTTTTATTTAACAGTTACAACCATGAACTTTCTTTATTTAATCGTTCAGAAAATCTATCTACAATCACAGAAAATAATATAACCAGCAGACTTTCTATATTTGATGCTCAGAGTTTCGAGCAGGAAGCTCAGGCCGTTGATCTTAAAATAAGAACCTGGCTAATCAAAAACAAACAAAATATTGGCATTGTAACCGAGGATAGAAAACTTGCTCGTCGCATTCGTGCACTGCTTGAACGCGCCAACATTACAATTCAGGATACTGCTGGCTGGTCTTTATCAACAACCAGTGCTGCAACAGTTATCGAACGTTTATTTGAATGCATAGAAGAAGACTTTGATCATAAACCTTTTCTGGACTTACTTAAGTCACCTTTTTTCTATGATCAGAATAACTCTAAAGAACATTTAATACAGGTCGCTCGCCTTGAAAAAGACATTATTATTAATGAAAATATTCCACGAGATATTAATCGATATCTCTCCGCCCTGTCGAACAGACAAAAACGCATACATCACTGGCCTGAAGAAAGCTACGAAGAAATAAAAACATTGCTAACCTTTATAGCTAATTCATGTATTAACCTTAAAAAACTCTATGAAGATAATTCATTAATACATCCAGAAGATTATTTAAACTCCCTGATAAAAACATTGATAGATTTAGGCATTTATAATCGACTGGAAAATGATAGCGCAGGCATAAAGATTATTACCACTTTAAAAAACATGCTCAGCGGCCTTGAACAGGCTGCACCCATCATGAGCTGGAATGATTTTAGAACATGGACAGGTTACAACCTGGAAAAAGAAGAGTTCACTCCTTTTAATACACCCTCTATTGTTCAACTTATGAATATAAAGCAGGCGCAATATTGTAATTTTGATGCACTTATTATTGCAGGAGCAACTAAGGATAGCCTGCCAGGAAACATAAACCAGACTCCTTTTTTTAATCAGTCCGTAAAAGCCTCACTAAAACTTCCTAACTGGTTTAATGAGAAGCAGAATACTTTTAATCGCTTCTGTTGTTTGCTTGAATCAGCCAGCTCCGTATTAATTACATATTGCAGTGAAATAAAAGGCGAATGGCAACAACCATCGCCATGGGTAACATCTCTTCTCGATTTTTCAAAAATCGCTCTTAATACAAGCCTGCTGGACACCACTCTTAAAGATATGCTATTCAACAGAAACACGCTGATAAATGAATGCAACACAAAGACATTGCCTGAAACAAATCAGCAACCCATGCCTGTATTAGAAAGCAAACTTACCGACTCCTCCTTTTCAGCCAGCAAATATCAACGACTAATCAATTGCCCTTATCAGTTTTTCTCAGCCGATGCATTATCATTAAAGCCTGCTGAGCAAGTTACCGAGGAATTATTAAAATCAGAATACGGTGAGAAAGTACATTTAATTCTGCATGCTTTTCACACAAAAGTTAAAGGCCTCCCTCCACCCTTTATAGAGTCTCTAAGTGAAAAAAATAAAGCTCAGGCATTAAAACATTTAGAAAAGTTATCCATACAGATTTTTGAATATGATCTTGAAGACAATATTTTACACAGAGGCTGGTTACAACGCTGGCTTAAAACAGCACCTTATTATATTGACTGGCAAATACAGCGCCAACAGCAATGGCATATTTATCAATTAGAGAAAAAAGAATCCATAAAATTAACCAACAATATCAGCTTAAAAGGACGATTAGATAGAATAGATATGCAAGATAACAGGCTTTCAATTATTGACTATAAAACAGGCACATCACCAAAACAGAAAAATATAAATAATGGTGAAGATGTACAACTGGTCACTTATGCCAATATGATGAACGAAGCAAGTGAAGTTGCTTATATGGAATTAAACAAGGAAAAAACAAAAATCACTTCTCATCTCAATGATGACAGCTTACATGAGCTTAAAGAACTTTCTAAACAACGTTTAATTGAAATATCAGATGAAATCAATAACGGAAAAAACTTGCCCGCCTGGGGCGATAAAAAAACCTGCGAATATTGTGATATGGATATTTTATGTAGAAAACAGACTTGGGAATAAAGTCGTAAGCCCTGACTCTGGACTTACGACTCATGAATTATTCTACAGCAAACACCTCTCCACCCACTGCACTAAAAATAACTTTTCCATCTGCAATCGTAGGTGACGAATAAATTTTATCATCCACACCATACTTCCAGCGCAAAGAACCATTATTTATATTTATGGCATATAAATTACCATCTGTACTGCCAATAAATACGGTGCTCGAATCTACAACAGGTGAAGAAAATATAGCGCCATTGGTTTTATATTCCCAATGACGACGACCTGTTTTTCGATCATAGGCATAAATATAACTATCCGCGCTACCTAGAAATACAGAACCACCTGATACTGCCAGTGACGAGAAAATTTTACCTGCTGTTTTTTTCTTCCATACTTCCTGACCAGTTTTAAGATTTATAGCTCTGGCATATTTATCATAGCTACCAAAATAAACATGCTTAGTATCAACACTGGGCGATGAGAAAATGCGCTGCCGTGTTGCAAATTTCCATTGCTCCTGCCCTGACTTTTTATTAATGGATCGTAGATAACCATCAAGTGTTCCTATGTAAACACTATCCCCTGAAACAGCAGGTGATGTATAAACTCCACTTTTTGCATTAAAGCTCCATTTTTCAGCGCCCGTTTCTGCATCAACCGCATAAAGATTATTGTCTTTGCTTCCAAAATAAACAACACCATTTTTAATACTGGGCGATGAATAAACCTGACCACTGGTTCTGTATTTCCATTTTAAATTATGTGTATTGACATCCACAGCATATAAATAATTATCCCAACTTCCCACATAAACTGTATTGCCTTTTACAGCAACAGATGCCTCAATATTACCTGCCGTTTTAAACTTCCATTTAACATGACCATCTTCTAAATCAAGCGCATATAAATAACCATCTTTACATCCAATATAAACAGTATCGTCAGCAACAACAGGTGATGAATATACTTTATCTGGCGCTGAAAATTTCCACACCAGTCTGTTTAATTTTTCTGGACCGGAATCATTTGCTCTTCCGTTGTGCGCTGCATTTTCGCGATACATGGCCGTACCACCACCGCATGCAGATAATAAAAAGCTTGCCATCAATATGAAAGGAAGCACTAAACCCCTAATCATCATTATTTCTTCTCCAAAACTTTATCTATTATTTTTAAGATTGCTGAACACTAACGAAAACATATTCAGTTATCAATGGATTATCCCCGAGAGCCACTGATTAGTTTAAGATTATAGAACAAATTAAATGTATTTAATTTATTCTGCATCCCGCTGTATTGCACAGTAGTTCATAAGCAATTGTCTCAGCAGATTTCGCCACATCATCCACGCCCACTTCCTGACCCCACAACACAACCTCATCACCCGCCTGTGCATTTTTAATATTTCGCAAATCAATGCTAATCATATCCATAGATACTCTACCAATAAGCTGGCTTGTTTTTCCATTTAACCAGACAGGCGTGCCTGATGAAGCATGCCTTGGATAGCCATCGCCATAACCAATAGCAGCAATACCAACAGGCATATCTTCCGGGCACTGCCATAAGCTACCGTAACCTACGCTATCGCCTTTTTTTAAGTAATTAATAGCGATTAACTGTGTTTTTAATTGCATGACAGGTTTTAAATCGAGAGCCTGTGCCGAACGATCTGAAACAGGCGATGAACCATAAAGCATAATGCCGGGTCTTACCCAGTCACCATGCGCCTGTGGAAATGAAATCAGCCCCGCTGAATTTGCCAGACTGGTTTGCGCCTGAAACTGACTGGCCAAGTTTTGAAAACAATTTATCTGTTGCTGATTCGATAAATGTTCAGGGCAGTCTGCATTAGCAAAATGGCTGCTTAAACCCAATTCTTTAATACAGGAATTTTGTTTTAGTCGCGTCCATAATTCAGCCGCTTCATCTGGCTGAATACCCAGACGACCCATGCCCGTATTCACTTTTAACCATACCGACAAATCACCTGGCCGCTGTTGCTCCAACAGTTCAACCTGCCGGGGCTGGTAAATAGTAGGGCGCAGATTCATTGCTACCATCTGCGCAAGTTGATCAGCATTCTGAAATCCCTGAAAGACTGTAATGGGCTTATCAATTCCCGCTTCACGTAAAGTAATCGCCTCTGAAATATGCGCAACAGCAAAACCATCGGCCTGATCCAGCGTTTTTGCAACTTTAACCATGCCATGACCATAAGCATCGGCTTTAATCACCGCCATAACCCGACTGTTGGGAGCATAGTGTTTGACGCGCTGAAAATTGTGTTGCAGAGCCTGAAAGTCAATCGATGCTTCAGCACAGCGTCGGCTCATTCAAAACCTTCTGATGAATACATTTCAGGCGTAAAATTTTCAAATCGAGTGTACTGACCAAGGAAGGTAACCCTTGTTTTACCGATGGGGCCATTACGCTGTTTACCAATAATAATCTCAGCCGTACCTTTATCCGGGCTATCGTCGTTATACACTTCATCACGATAGATAAAGACAATTAAATCAGCGTCCTGCTCGATAGCACCTGACTCTCGAAGATCAGACATAACCGGCCTTTTATCCGTACGCTGCTCAAGACTACGATTTAACTGAGACAGCGCAATAACTGGGATTTCCAGTTCTTTTGCCAGGGCTTTCAGGCCACGTGAGATCTCAGATATTTCTGTTGCACGATTTTCGCTACCAGAGCCCTGCATGAGCTGCAGATAATCAATAACAACCATGCCCAGACCATGCTCTCGTTTTAAACGCCGCGCTCTTGCTCTAAGTTCTGAAAGTGACAGAGCAGCAGAATCATCAATAAATATTTTCTTTTCTGAAAGAATTGAAACCGCCGATGTAATGCGCGGCCAGTCTTCATCCAGCAAATTACCTGTTCTTAAATTTTGCGAATTAATACGCCCCAGAGATGAAATCATGCGCATGGTCAAAGCATCACCAGGCATTTCCATACTGAACACAGCAACAGGAATATCCTGAGCAATGGCTGCATTCTCAGCAATATTCATGGCAAAGGTTGTTTTACCCATTGAAGGTCGACCTGCCACTATAACCAGATCACCTTTCTGCAACCCTGTGGTCATATTATCAAATTCAGTGAAGCCTGTTGGTATCCCGGTGATATTGCCTTCCTGCTCATACAGAAAATCAATTTTTTCAACAGTTGCTGTTAACAGTTTTTTGATATCAACAAAGCCATTATTTGCTTTTGCACCCTGCTCCGCTATTCGAAAAACCAGTTGCTCAGCCTGATCAAGCAGCTCTTTGCTTTCACGTCCTTCAGGGTTGTAAGCACTGCCCGCGATATCCGTGCCTATCTCTATTAGCTGACGCAATACTGAACGTTCACGCACGATATCTGCATAGGCTTTTATATTGGCTGCACTGGGGGTCTCTTTGGCAAGGCGGCCTAAATAAGCAAGACCTCCAGCATCGTCCAGCTCATGTGTTTTTTCAAGTTCCTCGGAGAGAGTAATAACATCAAAGGGCTTGTCATTGGCTTCGAGATTAGCAATAGAGCGCAATATAAGCCGATGATCCCGGCGATAGAAATCACTTTCTACAATACGATCCGCAACCCGCTCCCAGGCACGATTATCCAGCATCAGGCCACCCAGTACAGCCTGCTCAGCTTCTATCGAATGTGGAGGCACTTTAAGCCCCTGAACAGGCTCAGAGACACGGTAATTTTCGGCGGGTTTATATAGTGTTGATTCAACCATTGTTTAATAATATAAATATCTTTTATAAGGCTATTTTTTAAGGATAAATAAGATTTTTTGAGGACTCAGCTTGCCACTCCACAAGTGATAGTTCAACAAAAAAATCAAAAGATTTTGAAGCATAGAGGACACGGTGAACACAGAGGTTTTGCAACTACAGTTTTAGCCGTGTATGCATTTATAAAGCTCACAAAAAAGCGCAGAAAGCGACCAGATAAACCCGGTAACTTTCTACGCTTTTTAAATCAACAACTAAAGGGCTTATTCTTCGCCAATAACTGTTAATTTGATTACCGCGTTAACGTCAGTATGTAAATGCAAGGTAATGTCATAATCACCTGCATCACGAATAACACCTGTAGACATGCGCACTTCTTTCTTAACAACCTCAACACCTGCTGCAGTAATTGCATCAGCTATATCCATTGTACCTACAGAACCGAACAACTTGCCTTCAGTACCTGATTTTGAAGTAATGGTCACAGCCATGCCATCCAGCTTTTCACAACGCGCTTCTGCATCAGCCAGAACCTCAGCCGCTTTTGCTTCGAACTCAGCTCGACGTGCTTCAAGGTCTTTAAGGTTATCAGCTGTAGCTACTTTTGCTTTGCCTAATGGCAGCAAAAAGTTACGTGCATAACCCGGTTTAACATTAACAACATCGCCCAATGTACCCAGACGATCTATTTTTTCAAGTAAAATGACATCCATCTTAATGCCTCAATATAAATTAATTCGTTAAACGCCGCCTGAAATCAATCCAGGCATCCGTCAATCCAAACACCGACAATGGCAAAACAACCAAATGCGGCAATAAAAAAATCATAAAATACAAACCAAACAGCCAAACTTTATTGATTTGTTTATGCTCAGTTACACCATGCATTAATGCCAGCCCCTGAAACAGGTATATGCCCAGCAGAACCATTGCAAGCATGGCGATTAGCTCAGCATCAGTAATAAGAGAAATAAGCAGCACCACCGTGGTAATACTGGCTAACACCTTTCCCAGACGCAGAACATTAAACTCTTTAGCAAACCCTCCCGGGTTATATAGTGCGGCCTGCCACCAGCGCCCCAGTAGCAAACTTATAACAGCCCCCGTCATCATGCCAACGGCGAGTAAGCCAGGTATAAGAGATAACACTAAATCAACGGCAGCAATCAGCTCTTCTTTAGTTGCTGTCGTTTGCTGCTGTTCTATTACTGGCTGAATCAGCTGATCAAACTCTTTGCTCAATTCTGTTTGCAATTCAGGGAAACCAAATTGCAGAACCAGTACAAAAACAATGGCTAAAGCCGTAATTAACTGTAATGCGAAACTAAGTGAAACCGTGTTTCGCAAAACAACCGCAGCGGACCAGACTGGCATCCATAACAACATAACAATGCCAAATGCCAGCATGGGCGTACCCAGTGCAAACCAGCCAAAGCCCATAGTCGCCAGGCCAGAAAAAATCATCACCTGAACACCACGTTGTGCCCCAAGATGCAACACAGTCAGGGCGATAACCCCGCCGCTAATCCAGGCCAGAGGCGGTAGTATCAATGCTAATATGGCCGCTACAGCAGCAACTAATGCTGCCTGGCTGGAGCCGGCCATAATAAATCTGGCCAGTGCTATCATCTTATAGAGTCCTGTTTATCCGTTACAGATAAACAGAGACGACCTAGTGACTATCAGTGTAAGGCAGCAATGCAAGATAACGCGCACGTTTGATAGCCGTTGTCAGCTGGCGCTGATACTTGGCTTTAGTGCCGGTAATACGAGCAGGTACAATTTTGCCACTTTCACTCACGTAGTTTTTTAGTAAAGCAAGATCTTTGTAGTCACACTGAGTAATACCTTCAGCAGTGAAACGACAGAATTTTTTACGACGAAAATAAGCCATTATTCATTCTCCAATATTATGAGGTTATTACTCAGCAGCTGCTTCAGTAGACTCGGTGGCTGCTTCAGTAGACTCGGTGGCTGCTTCAGCAGGTGCTGCTTTTTCTTCTGCGGGTGCGGATGTCTGTGGCTTTTCAGCTCTTTTAGGCTTTTCTTTATCATCTTCTTTAACAAGAGGAGATGGTTCAGCAACAGCTGTTTTAGTTTTAATAACCAGATTACGCAGAACAGCATCATTAAAACGGAAAGCAGACTCAAGCTCTTCCATTTCATTATTGCCACACTCAACATTCATCAGAACATAATGTGCTTTATGGATTTTGTTAATTGGGTAAGCTAACTGGCGACGACCCCAGTCTTCCAGACGATGAATCTTGCCACCATCTGCTTCGATAATGCCACGATAACGTTCAATCATGGCCGAAACTTGTTCACTTTGATCTGGATGAACCAGAAATACGATTTCGTAATGACGCATTACACGCTCCCTACGGTTAATGCCCTCAGCCACAAAGTGCTGTAGAGCAAGGAGTTAATGGAGCGCGTATTTTATAGATGAAAGCCTGTTAGAACAAGCTAAAAGACTGGTTTTATGGATTATTTAGTTAATTTATTGGGGTTTGTGCCTCACCCCAACCTACGAACGGCTTATTCTCTACGCCAGCTAGTCTCTGTACCTTTATCTTCCAGCACTATACCCTGCTCTTTTAATTCATCCCTGATACGATCAGATTCTGCCCAGTTTTTATCGGCTTTGGCCTGTGCACGTTGCTGAATAAGGTTTTCTATTTCATCATCATTTAAACCATCAGTTGCACCGCCACTTTTAAGATATGTTTCAGGATCGTCCTGCAACAAACCTAATATGCCTGCAAGTTGTTTTAATGTTGCAGCAAGGGCTGATGCTATCACTGGTTCTCTGGTTTTTGTTTTATTAATCTGATTTGCCAGGTCAAATAAAACCGCTACCGCCTCAGCAGTATTAAAATCTTCATCCATTACTTTTTCAAAACGCAGGATATATTCTTTTCCTGTTTCACCCGGCTGTGTAATTTCTATACCACGTAATGCTGTGTATAAACGTGTTAATGCTGCACCTGCTGCATCCAGCATTTGATCTGAATAATTTAACGGGCTGCGATAGTGACTGGCTAAAATAAAATAACGAATATCTTCTGCACGATAGCGTTCTAAAATTTCTCTCACGGTGAAAAAATTACCTAATGATTTAGACATTTTCTCATCATCAATTCTAACAAAACCATTGTGCATCCAGGTGTTTACAAATTTCTCACCTGTGCAGGCTTCAGACTGTGCGATTTCATTTTCATGATGTGGAAACTGTAAGTCCTGTCCACCCCCATGAATATCAAAATGATTACCCAGACAACAGGTGGACATAGCAGAACATTCTATATGCCAACCGGGCCTGCCATTACCCCAGGGAGATTCCCAATAAGGCTCATCAGGTTTTGCTGATTTCCATAAGGCGAAATCCATGGGATCATTTTTATTTGTATCTATAGCAACACGTTCACCTGCTCGCAGATCTTCTATTTTTTTACCCGAAAGTTGACCGTAATTTTCAAATTTGTTTACAGAGTAATAAACATCACCATTATCCGCTTTATAGGCATAACCTTTTTCTTCAAGCGTTTTTATCATGGCAATAATATCATCCATAGATGTGGTCGCTCGCGGTTCTTCATCAGGCGGCAACACGCCTAATTCTTCTGCATCTTCATGCATGGCTTTTATAAAACGATGAGTTAATGCATTTATGTCTTCACCATTTTCATTAGCGCGGGCAATTATTTTATCATCTACATCGGTAATATTTCGAATATAGGTTACCTCATAACCTTTGTACTTTAAGTAACGTACTACCATATCGAACACGACTAACACACGAGCATGACCTAAATGACAAAGATCATAAACCGTCATACCACAAACATACATTCGAACTTTACCGGCTTCGATGGGTTTAAACTCTTCTTTTTTATTGGTAAATGTATTGTAGATTTTTAACATTGATAACCTGATTGTTTTTTAATGAGACCTTTGCACGATAGAGGCGCGAAAGAAAAATGCACTAAAATTTTACTGATTGAGACAGGAAACGCAGCTATTAGCAAGTTTTCTAACGAAAAGCAGTGAAATTTTAGTCATTTTTACTCG
>CAZFUY010000088.1:0-12446 GCA_964522445.1 uncultured Thiotrichaceae bacterium
AGCTAGTCACTGACTATTGGAATGGAGAACCAGATGGATTTTGTAATTACTCGAGTTGGATTGTTGACGTGGCTATCGATGTCACCGGGCAAGCATGTGATTTTAATAATGCCACAGCAGGCGATACCTTCTTTGACATATTTAATGTTGATATAGGTGTGACACCGCAAATTATACGTTTTGGTGGTCGCGTATCGGAGGAAGTCAACAGATCAATCACGATAGATAGCAGATCCTTTGAAAAATTATAAAAAAAGGCTTTTCTAAAGAGTCCAGCGGTATCAGCAACAGGGAAATTGGGGGCAAATTGAACCTAAGCCTGCGTTTTTATTCATTTCTTAGTGTGGGTGTCCGGATAAGCACCTTTTGATATTAGGAACTCTCGGCGCTTGTGGAGGAGGAAGAAGTATCGATAGGGTCTGTTTCGATTAATTTAGGATCAATCAGCGGGTAATCGGGGACAAACCACGGTTTTATGTACCCAGTTTTACCTAAAATCTCATAAAGCGAATTAACAGAGATACTCTTTGAAGTTAATGATATTGGGTGGGCATGCTTTTTGCCCACACTCAATAACTATAAGTGAGTAGAAAAATGAAAAAAAGTAAAATATTTAGCCTTAATAATACTATCAACTATCTTATATTAATTTTGTTACTTGCATCACTTGGCGCTTGTGGCGGAGGTGGTGGTGACGATCCTGACCCTGACCCTGACCCTGACTTAACATCACCCATTGGTGACATGTCAGGTACCTGGCGAGTGACAGGGACAGAATCTTCGCCAACACCTGATTGTGATGGTTATAGCTTTATTTTAACAGCAACGGTTGCACAGTCAGGAAACGACCTAACAGCTAATGGTGATGACGGCACATCACTTAGCGGTACTATTTCTGGTAATCAGATATCTATGTCGGGTAGCTATCCAGAGGATGGTGGTACCACAACTGTCAGTTTATTAACTGCAACAGTCACGGCTGATTGTAACCAGTTTAGTGGCAGTGAATCCTGGTCATGGTCAGATGGTGTATTGTCATGTTCAGGAACATCTAAATTCAATGCTGAGCGCCTTACGGGAAGTGATTGTGAGGTCAGCGGAGGGTCTGGCTTTATCCAGCTTACAGCTGATTCAGCTTCTGATAGTAGTCCAGACTGGAGTTTTGATGGTGGCAGAATAGTGTTTAAATCTACAAGATCTGGAAGCAGTAATATCTGGATTATGAATAACGATGGTACTAACCTGACACAGCTCACAAATACTCTGCAAGACGAGGGGCATCCTCATTTTAATCCAGACGGATCCCAAATTGTATTTTGGTCAAAAAGAACAGGAAACAGGGAGGTGTGGGTCATGAATAGCGATGGTACTGGCCAGGCGCAGATCACCAATAATATAGCCGATGATGGAGGTGCTGCCTGGAGTCCGGATGGTATGCAGATCGTATTCCGCTCATATCGGTCAGGTAATAATGATATTTGGATAATAAATTCAGATGGGACTAATCTGACACAACTGACGACTAATACAGCAGGTGATGGTTCACCCCAATTCAATTCGGATGGCACCCAAATCATATTTTCATCTAGCAGGTTGGGAAATAATGATATCTGGATTATGAATACAGATGGTAGCAATCCAACACAGCTCACGACCAACGCAGCAAGTGATAGCCAGGCTCATTTTAGCACTGATGGTACGCAGATCATATTTCACTCTAACCGGTCAGGAAACAATGATATTTGGGTGATGAATAGTAATGGGACTAACCAGACGCAAGTTACAGTTCTTTCAACAGATGATAGCAAAGGTGACTTCAATCAGGATGGCACGCAAATAGTATTTCAGTCGGATAGATCAGGGAATCAGGATATATGGACATATACACTTCCATAAGAATTTAGTTATAGAAACGGCAGGAGCATAGGAGTAAAAAGGAGTGGGTAACAAATGGATATTATTAGTATTAACATTTGTCACTGGCTCTAAAGCCAGTAGTGAAGCCACTATGAAGAGGGATGAATTTATACTATCTTTCCAGCATGCTTTTAACGGGGTTCTGATTCTTAAAGCCCATAAATTCCCGCTAAAAGCATGCGAGAATAAGTTAGGAATAAGTCACAAACTCAATCATCTTACTTATTATATTTAAGCGCAGCCCAGATTGTTCTTACATCCACATGCTGTTGCTTCATAACCAGAGTAATTAGTGTTTCCTCTATTGCAGCATATACACATACGACTGTAGCCAGATAAAATGGCCAGCTAAATAATTCTAAAAACAATAAAATATAGCCAACAACTGTAATAGCCACAGCAACTTTAACACTCCATGTATGATAACTGGTTACAGTGCGAAACTTAATTAAGCCTATCAGAACAGGCAATGTAAGACTCAGTACAATTAATGTAAAAAACAGCCATTCTTTTTGAATGATATCGGGCCATAAAATCCAGGCACAAATTGCCATACTGGTATAAATAAGAAAATCACCCCAGCTATCAAGATGAGAACCCAGTTCAGTAATCTGATTTAGATGCCTTGCTAAAAAACCATCAAGAACATCTGTAAATTCAGAAAAGACAACAACACCAATAAAAACATAAGGCTGTTTGTTAATCGCAAAATAAAATAATACCGGCACCATCAGTATGCGAATAAAACTGACAAAATTTGGCCAGTTATATATTTCAGTATTTTTTTTCATATTTAATAAGGTCTTTTACGTATGCGCCATTTATATAAAACCTGTGAAATAAGCAGTTCCAGAACAATAAACACACAAACAAGAATAACAATATCATTTAAATCTAAATCAAAAGTTTCTCTTAAATATATAGCAGGAAAAATAGACTCTGGTACTTGATCCAGAAACGGTGCCATATCACTTGATTTTATACCTAAGCGACGTTTAATAAAGCTTGAAAATAGATCACCAGACATTGCTGTTAGCGCTATTAATATGCCAATTTCTAGCGTAGATCCAATAATAATTGCAAACAATGCGGTGACTAGAACTGAAGAAATAATACCTCGCCAGGTTTTAGATTTTCCAAGCAGGCGGTTTCCATCAAAAAACTTAACTCCAAAATCTAATGGCATTTCCAGTCGTTTTTTTAGAATATATCGCGCTAATACCGGCGAGCCATTTGCGATAATAATCAGAAAAATAAGATGTAAGAATTCTATAGTCAAGCTTCTTCCTCATAAGTAAAAAGAAACCAATACAACTGACAGTTAGTTTTTATTTTGCGTGAATTTTATAAACTATTTCAGTATATGAATTCATAGCAGATATTATAAAACAGATAATACCTGCCATTTTAGGCTTGAGAACTTTTAATTCAAGTGTTTGATTTTATAAGAGGCTCTATTCTGAGAACAATCAGTATGTTTATTGCAGAATTTTCTATGCCTGAGAAACTCTAATTTGATCACGACCTTCATCTTTAGCCTGATACAATGCAGTATCTGCACGATCCAGTAAGCTGTGTGCAGAATCAGTTTCATTTAAACACGCCAGACCAATGCTAACAGACACGGATAGCTCCTCTCCCTGACAGTTAATAGTGGCTTCTCTTACAGATTCCAGTATGCGTTCGGCAATAACATAAGCCGCTTCACAGTTAGAATTATTTAGAATAGCAACAAACTCTTCACCACCATAGCGGAATAGTAAATCTGTATTTCTTGTATTTTCCTTAATTGTTTCGGCAATCTTCTTTAGCACTATATCGCCAACACTATGGCCGTAAGTATCATTAACTTTTTTGAAGAAATCAATATCAATAAATAATAACGAGCAATCATTTTTCTGACGCTTGGACAAACTAATTTCACGTTCCAGAGAAGCATCAAATGTAGAGCGGTTATTTACACCCGTTAACGCATCACGGTGTGCAGCAAGGGTTGCCTGACGAAATTGAATAGCATTACGCAATGGGTATAAAAGACTGGTTAACAAGTTTTCAAATAAAACCAGTTCTGATTCTGAAAACTTTCTACCACGATAAGCAACAAGATTACCCAGTGGTATATCCTGAATGGTTAAGTTATATGAAAAGCTATGACCCTTCTGACGACCAACAACCAGTTCAGTTGATAAGGCTTCTATTCCAAAATTATAACCATCAAACAATAAATAGGAATGAACATGCTCCATAAACTGATTAATAACCCATTCCACTTCCAACGACATCTGTAACCGCATGGATAGATCAAGCATAATTTGCTGCTGTATTGCAGGCTTATATATATTGCCTGTATCAGCCTGGTCACAAGTCTGAAAAATCCCTTTCACCTCTTTAATATCTTTGATCATTTCGACTGTTGAGGTATGAGTCTGCATAGCTTTATTTCCTGTTTAAAGTTAGTTATGACGTAGCTATATTCATGCCAACTAAAAAAGGATTCTCTATACTTAATAAAATCAACAACTTAGACAAAAACAATGAAACAATGACAAATTTATGCCGGAAAATAAAACGGGAAAAACATCGAGAAAAGCGGAAATGACAAAAAATTGGCTAGAAAACAGGCAACTTTATGCCGCCTGAAAACCAGATAAAGTGCAATTCAGGTGTCAGAGTCAAAGTTGGCTACTAATGCGTCAAACCCTGTATAAATGTAAACAACTTTGACTCCGACACCTTATCTACTTAGCTAATAAACAACCACCTACAGAACCGGGCAAACACTGCTGCCCATTGATCCAGAGAGCATGATCAAAACGTGCATTAATCAAAACCGCACCATCCAGCTTTGCACCCACCAGCTCTGCATAAGATAAATCAGCATCCTGAAGATTAGCGCCCTGTAAATCTGCCTGGCGTAAATTTGCACCTTTGAGTAGTGTTTTCTGCAAACTGCTTTGCTGCATTTCTGCATTAAACAAATTAGCATAAGACAGATCACTGTAATCCAGGCGGGATCGACTAAAATCTACACCATTGAGCTGCGTTGCTTTAAATTGAGACGAAGATAAATCCAGACCGGCAAGATTTTGCCCCTGTTTATTACATGACGACCAGTTCACGCCGGAAGCTGCGGCAAGATTGCAGTCAGCACCTGTCAACTTTACAGAGGGCTGATAAAACAGAAAGGCAAGTAAAAACATGCCCGCTACTGTTAATATAATGGCAATATTTCGAGGTGTCTTTTGAGGTTTTTTATGATACTGCTTAAGCACATCATCACGCAGCTGGCGATGTAGCTTGATAATCTGATCTTCATCTTCGCGTCGATCATCGTCTATATGCTCATCATCTGCTCTGGCACTACGCTCATCTTCCCTTATACGCGCCAAATTCAATGCTTTTGCACCCTCTGGCGTGTGTGCATTAAGCACAACATCAGGAACGAGTGCTCTGTAATCTTTTACTGGTGCCCAGTTTTTTTCATCCTGGCTCACTTCAGTATTCAGATTCATACGACCTAAAATAAGATTGCTGCTGATAAGCTGATTAGGAAATGGGCCGCGAACCTTATTATTAATTCTAATAAACCAGCGGCCTTTATTAGCTTTATGAAGTGCCATATTACTACTCTATTATTTATTACTTTAATAGTGTAGCAATATTCTGTCCAACTACCTGATTATGATTGTAATTTAGTCATACCACCCATGTATGGCTGCAATACATCTGGAATAGTAATACCGCCATCTTCCAGCTGGTAATTCTCAAGTACAGCAACCAGTGTACGGCCTATAGCTAAACCCGATCCATTTATTGTATGCAACAACTCAGGCTTGCCTGTTTGAGGATTTCTCCAGCGTGCGCTCATACGACGTGCCTGAAAATCCTGGAAATTACTGCAGGATGAAATTTCACGGTAAGCCTGCTGACCCGGTAACCAGACTTCCAGATCATAGGTTTTAGCCGATGAAAAACCCGTATCGCCTGCGCATAAGGTTAATACTCGGTAGGGCAAATTTAATTTTTGTAATACTTTTTCAGCATGACCTGTTAGTTCTTCCAGCGCATTCCATGAATCTTCTGCTTTAACCAGTTGCACCATTTCTACTTTTTCAAACTGATGCTGGCGAATCATGCCACGAGTATCTCTACCGTAAGAGCCTGCCTCTGAGCGAAAACAGGGTGTATGTGCCGTGTAACGCACAGGCATTTTATCGGCATCAATAATTTCACCACGAGCGATATTAGTAATCGGTACTTCAGCCGTAGGAATCATGTAATAACCGCTATCACCCGTTAAACCAAATAAGTCTTCTTCAAATTTAGGCAGCTGACCCGTACCTTTTAAACTATCGGCATTCACCATATAAGGCACATAAACTTCTTCATAACCGTGTTCATTTGTGTGCAGATCTAACATAAACTGAATTAACGCACGATGAAGCTTTGCCATAGCACCATGCATAACAACAAAACGAGAGCCGGTTATTTTTGCTGCCGTTTCAAAATCTAGCCAGTCATTTGGTGCCCCCAAATCAACATGATCTTTAGCTTCAAAATCAAATGTTACTGGCTCACCCCATTTACGAACCTCAATATTATCTTCTTCACTTTTGCCATCTGGCACAGAATCATCAAGAAGATTAGGCATTCCCATTAACAGGGTATTAAGTTCATTTTGTATCTCATCCAGTTTTGATTTAGCCGTATCAAGCTCATCACCTAAAGTCGAAACTTCAGCTAATAATGGTTTAATATCTTCACCTGCCGCTTTTGCTTTACCAATACCTTTTGATTTTGTATTGCGCTCGCTTTGCAATTCCTGAGTTTTTACCTGAACTTCTTTTCGCTGAGATTCAAGTTCATTGAACTTGTTAACATCAAGTTCATAACCGTGTTTTGCTAATTTTTTAGCAACGTTTTCTATATCTGTTCTTAATAATTTTTGATCTAACATTTTTAAATTTCGCTAATATTACTTCGTCATTCCCGCTTCAAAGCCTCCTGTCATTCCTGCATGCTTCTAGCAGGAATCCTGTAATTATTACAACCTCTAGATTCCTGCTAGAAGCATGCAGGAATGACGGGGTATTTATACAGAAATAACAATCTCTCTTTGATACGGGAATAACAACAATTAAAGTATTTTATCCCACAAATCTATCCATTCAGGATTCGACTTTTCTATTAAACTTAATTTCCAGTTTCTTTTCCATTTCTTAATATTTTTCTCTCTTGAAATTGCAGCATATATCTCATCATGCAATTCAAAATAAACCAGCTGTTTAATATTATATTTTTTACTAAACCCATCAAACAATCCCTGTTTATGCTCCCAAACTCGTTTAATTAAACTACTGGTTACACCTGTGTATAAAACCCCATTTTTCTTTGAAGCTAAAATATAAACAGCGGGTTGTTTTTCAGACATCTTTTCTATCCTTAGAAAATAAAATATTATGAATATTTTACTCAGAACCTGCCGTCATTCCTGCATGCTTTTAGCAGGAATCTAGCATTCATAATCGGTTCAGGATTCCTGCTAAAAGCATGCAGGAATGACGAATATAAAACTAAACCATAGATTTAGCCCACTGAGCTCCAATCCATGCTGCTGTTATACAAACCACGACATTGATTAACACATTCAAAAATGCTTTTTGCATTAATCCCTGCTCCATTAAATCCAGCGTGTCCCATGAAAAAGTTGAAAAGGTTGTTAACGCACCTAACACACCAACAACTAAACCTAGTCGAACTTCATGGGGCACATCAAATTTTTCGACTAATAAAATGGAGAGCAAACCAATTACAAATGAACCAATTACATTTACCACGAGTGTGCCATAGGGAAAACTGCGTCCAAACCAGGAATATATTCCTGATGAAATTCCATAACGCAGTACTGCACCTAAAGCACCACCCATTGCAACAAATAACAGGTTCTTCATTTATAAATGTTTACGCAACAACAACGGGAATTACTTTATCTGCCACTTCTTTGTATGCTGCAATTTCATGGAAGTTAAGGTAACGATAAATTTCTGAAGACATGGTTTCGATATCTTTTACTTTTTCCATATACTCTTCAACTGTTGGAATATGTCCGACTATTGCCGCAACCGCACTTAATTCTGCTGAAGCCAGATACACGTCCGCATCATTGCCTAACCGGTTTGGAAAGTTTCGAGTTGATGTAGACATCACAATCGCATTATCTGCAACGCGAGCCTGGTTTCCCATACATAAAGAACAGCCCGGCATTTCGGTACGCGCACCGGCTTTACCGAAAATACTGTAATAACCTTCTTCGATTAACTGACGCTCATCCATTTTTGTTGGTGGCGCAATCCACATACGTGTTGGGATATTGCTAATACCTTCTAACACTTTACCTGCAGCTCGATAATGACCAATGTTTGTCATGCATGAGCCAACAAATACTTCGTCAATTTTTGTGCCCGCGACTTCAGATAATAATTTCACATCATCAGGATCATTGGGGCATGCAAGTATAGGTTCTTTAATTTCATTGAGATCAATCTCAATAATTTCTGCATATTCTGCATCGGCATCTGGCTCAAGTAGTTGAGGATCTTTCAGCCATTCTTCCATTGCATCAATACGACGTTGCAATGTGCGTTTATCTTCATAGCCATTAGCAATCATCCATTTTAATAATGTGATGTTTGACGTTAGATACTCAATAACAGGTGCTTTATTCAAACGCACAACACAACCATTTGCAGAGCGTTCTGCTGATGCATCTGATAATTCAAACGCCTGTTCAACTTTAAGATCGGGCAAACCTTCTATTTCTAATACCCGGCCATTGAATACATTTTTCTTACCCTGTTTTTCAACTGTCATTAAACCTTTCTGAATTGCTACATAAGGAATAGCATTAACCAGATCACGCAGTGTAATACCCGGTTGCATTTCACCTTTAAAACGAACCAGTACAGATTCAGGCATATCCAGTGGCATAACACCTAATGCTGCACCAAAGGCAACTAAACCTGAACCGGCAGGAAAACTAATGCCCATTGGGAAACGTGTATGAGAGTCGCCACCTGTACCCACAGTATCAGGCAAAATCATTCGATTTAACCAGGAGTGAATTACACCATCACCTGGGCGTAATGAAACACCCGAACGTATTTGCATAAAATCAGGAAGCTCATGCTGTAATTTAATATCAACAGGTTTTGGATAGGCAGCGGTATGACAAAAAGACTGCATCACTAAATCAGCAGAAAAACCTAAACAGGCAAGTTCTTTTAATTCATCACGTGTCATTGCTCCAGTCGTATCCTGTGAACCTACAGTTGTTATTTTTGGTTCACAATATGTACCCGGACGAACGCCTTCAACACCACAGGCTTTACCGACAATTTTTTGTGCCTGTGAATAACCTTTTCCTGTGTCTTTAATTTCAACAGGTAATAAAAAAGTATCCGCAGGTTCAAGACCCAGATTTTCTCTTGCGCGTGTTGTTAATCCTCGACCAATAATTAAGGGAATACGACCATTAGCACGAACTTCATCCGGCATAGTGGATGGGCGTAAATCAAATTTACAAATCTCATCACCGGCTTCATTTAAAATCACACCGTCTGCTGGACGAATGCGAATCACATCACCGGTTTCCATTTTGCTTACATCACATTCAATCGGCAATGCACCAGAATCTTCTGCTGTATTAAAAAAGATGGGCGCAATTTTGCCACCCAGTACAACACCACCTTCGCGTTTATTGGGAACAAATGGGATATCATTTCCCATATACCAGAGCACTGAGTTAATAGCTGATTTACGAGAAGACCCCGTACCCACAACATCACCCACGTATGCAATTGTGTGGCCTTTTTTCTTTAACTCTTCAATGGTTTCTAATGGCCCCATACCATCAACAACGGCCATCTTATTTATTAGCATGGATTTCGCATGCAATGGAATATCCGGGCGACTCCATGCTTCTGTCGCGGGTGACAAATCATCAGTATTTGTTTCACCGGGAACTTTATAAATCGTAACGGTAATTTCTTCGGCCATTTCAGGTTTGCTGGTAAACCATTCGGCATCCGCCCAGGATTGAATAACCTGTTTGGCAAAATCATTGCTTTTGGCTTTTTCAGAGATATCGTGGAATGCATCGTAAATCAATACAATATGTGACAGAGCTTTAACTGCACCGGGTGCTGTTACATCATCATCCAGTAATTCAATGAGGGGATCAACATTGTAACCACCTAACATTGTGCCTAATAATTCAGTCGCATATTCACGACTAATCAAATCACATACGGTATCACCTTTAGCCACATCTGCCAGAAAAGCCGCTTTAACATAGGCAGCCTGATCCACACCGGGAGGGACACGATGAACAATCAGATTCATCAACTCTGCAGGATCTGCACCCGCCGGGTTCTTGATCAATTCAATAAGATCAGCAACCTGCTGTGCATCAAGTGGTAAGGGGGGCAGATTTTCAGCTGCGCGTTCTTCAGCGTGTTTGCGATAGGCTTCTAGCACTGTTGATTCCTTAGTTCTCTGTAATGATTTGGAGGCGGATATTATACATGGGCTATATAAAAACGCATTCTGATCGGTAAATTATTGAAAATAAAAAAGACCTCTCTCTAGCCCGTATATCACTCTATCTTCTGATTCTTAAGGCCAATATATTAGTAGCCATTAATCAGCCTGCATACAGCCTTATATTCAAAATAAAAACACGCATCCTGAAATAGCAAAGTTTAAACTTAATTTTCGCCCTTTAAACGAATATCAATATCCTGTATTTCAAAATCAGAGCTTGAAGTTACAGATAACACATCAGGGAATTTATAAAAAATAAAAGCAGCCATAATATACACACTGCGCTTATCTTCACTGTGCATAGCATTAATCAGTTTATTTATTGCTACCTGACAGCGCTGCTCAGCATCCGGTTTTTCAACCCAGTAACGCCCCATTTGCACACCGCGATCAAATTCATTATCCATATCATCAAATACAGGTTTTAATTCTTTGATTAAAGCCTCCTGCACTTCAAGTTCATAGGATTGCTGATCGATATTAATATTTAAAATCATTACACTACACGCTCTATATATTATTTGACGGGATTATACCCGATATGGGTTTGAGAATTCTTCGAACACACAGGAGAAATTATGCTTTTACCGGTTCATGGTGTCCTTGATCAGGCACAGCTTAAAACAGTACGCAACATACTTGAAGAATCCCGTTTTGTTGACGGCAGATTATCTGCGGGCGTTACTGCACGCAAAGTAAAAAATAATCAGGAAATCCCTCAGAATGCACAGGTTTTATCACAGCTAAATAATATTGTAATGAATGCCTTATACAACCATCCAGCCTATCAGGCAGCAGTACTTCCTCACCGTGTTGCCACACCTTTTTATGCACGTTATGGTTCAGGACAATATTACGGAGATCATGTGGATGACCCCATAATGGGGCCTATGAATGCACGTTACCGTACCGATGTTTCCACTACTATTTTCTTATGTGAGCCAAATGAATACGAAGGCGGTGAAACCGTTATTCGCACACAATACGGTGAACGCAAGGTAAAACTGGCCGCCGGTGATGCTATTACCTACCCTTCTGGCAGTTTGCATCATGTTGCTGAAGTCACTGAAGGCACGCGTTTAGTTGCTGTAACCTGGGCACAAAGCATGATTCGTGACCCTGCCAAACGGGAGCTATTATATGAATTACACCGAACGCGAGACGCTTTACAGAAAAAAATGCCCGACGATGAAGAGACTGTGAGACTGGATCACACCTATATTAATCTGGTGCGTATGTGGGCTGAAATTTAAGTGCTATTGCTGTTATTTAAAAGGGAAAAGAAAAAACGCACTCAAATAAAATCAAAAGCTAAGTTGGTGTAGTGCCCGAGGGCGCGCAAACAAAACATTTGCGTTTATTTGCAAAAGTTTAGATCTGATCAGGGATTTTTTAAGTAAGTGGTTCTGACCCAATATGACAACATAGCAATATCGGCCATTCGTAAAAACAAAATTAACGTACTGTTTTCACCCTACAGCAGACCTTCGAAAAAATTGTTAACTGCTTACTCTATCAGGAAAGAAGACATTAGTTTTATTCGATTAAAGTAGGTATTCGGAACGCCAAGCTATGCTGAGAACGTGAGTGGAGGCCTGTTTTTCAAGGCCGTAACTCACAGTTTTCAGCATAGTTTTTTGTTATGTGCCTGTCGCTTACAAAGCCTGAACTTTGTTTGCACATGGGCCTTTCTGACCTTGACCCACTTCAAACTCAACAGCCTGACCTTCATTCAGTGATGCGTATCCGCCACCGGCTTGAATTTCTGAATGATGAACAAACAAATCTTTGCTCCCATCTTCCGGAGTAATAAAACCGAAGCCTTTATCGGCATTAAACCACTTTACTGTACCTTTACTCATATTGTGCTCTCTACTTTATAGTGAAAAATATAATTCTGTTTTTGCTATCACCATTACAAAAACAGA
>CAZFUY010000089.1:0-4526 GCA_964522445.1 uncultured Thiotrichaceae bacterium
TTGTTGCAAATACGCCTGTAAACGCTATCGAGTTTGATGGATTTCTAACAGCAGGTTTTGCGGTTCATAACCAGAAACAATCTGATGGTAACAAAGTCACTTATCTGGATGAAATAAAAGAAGATGTTACATTTTTACAGGATTCCAAATTTGGTTTACAGATGACAGCGGATGTTACTGAAAATATGCAGGTAGTGGCGCAGATTATGGCATCTGCTGAAGATGAAAACTATCGAATGGATATAGAGTGGGCTTATCTGGATTATAGTTTGAGTGAATCAAGTAATTTCCGAGTTGGGCGTATTAAACAACCCGTATTTCTTATATCAGATTACCTTGAAGTGGGTTATGCCTATCCGTGGATAAGGCCTCCTGCTGAAGCATACAGTAATATGCCGGTTGATAGTATTATTGGTGTGGAGTTGCTTTATCAGACAAATATTGGCGATATGAAGTTGGGTGTTCAACCTTATTTTGGTTCTAATACTGAAGGTGTACCGGGTTTTCCAACAGTTAATTTCTTTGCGGATAATTATGTAGGTGTAGCGTTCAGGCTAGAAAACCAGTCATTAACGTTTCAGCTTAGTACATTTCAGACAGATGTATCAACTGTAGATTCAGGTACTGGTTCAATTCTATTAAATAGTGAAGGTAAAGCAACGTTATCTGTCGCCAGTTTTTCTATGGATATAGCCAATATAGTTGCCTATGCTGAATACACAACTCGCGATATTGAGCCTAAAAATATTTCTGATAGTCCCCGTTTCGATGCCTTGTTTGCTGACCAGGATGGTTATTATGTAACGCTGGGTTATCGTATAGGTAAATACTTGCCTCATATTACTTATGCGGCCATTGATTCTGACCCAATAAGTGCTTATGGCTGTTCAGATGCTAGCAACCCGCTGACCTGTGGTCCATCACAGGGAGCACAGCAGAATTCTATTACTCTGGGCTTGCGTTATGAAATTAATGACAGCACAGCATTAAAAATGGAATACCAGGTTGTAGAGCTTGAAGATCGTGCGGGTAATATAGGCTTGTACCAACCTTTTTCTATGACCAATACTACGGTAATGTCGGCAAGCCCTGCAACACAGCTTGAAGATGATAAAATGTCAGTTATCAGTGTTGCTGTTGACGTGATTTTTTAAAACTATAAAAAATATATTTTTAATACCAGCCCAATGGGCTGGTTATTTTGGTCATGATGACCTATATAAAAGATGTTATGTTCAAGAAATGTTACAGCAGTTTCTTGCCTCAAATGAATAAAAACTATTATTAACCATAACACCAGACAGGTGTAACAATGCGTATTTTTTCATACTTGATATTCAGTGTGGTGATGACTTTATCGACCACAGTTTATGCACAGCTACCGTTATTTATGGCGGATGTTTCTGCTGGTGTATTTCGTTTTCAAATTAAACTGGCAGAGCATGGAAATTCAGAAGCTCAGTATAAAGTTGGTGAAATGTATGAAATGGGCAAGGGTGTAAGCAAAAATCTTGAAAAAGCACAAATATGGTTTGAGAAATCTGCCAATCAGGGACATAAAAAAGCATCTTATAAGTTACTTTATTTAGAAATTGATAATAATGGTTTAAATGATTTTACCAAGAGTCAGTTAAGCAATCTTCGTAGAGAAGCGGCGAATGGTAATGCAGATGCACAGTATTTTCTTGGTAAAATGTATGCCGCGGGCGTAGGTGTGCCTAAAAGCCTGACGAATGCTTTAACCTGGTTGAATAAAGCAACGTATAGCGGAGTTTCAGAAGCAGAGCATGAAGCGATAGCCGTTGAAGAAGAATTAGCTCATCTTCGTGAGCGTGAAGCTAATCGTCGTGCAACAGCTTTAGCTGCAGCCCAAAAAAGAAAAGCAGAAGAAGCGCGCAGAGCAAAAGAAACAAAAGAGGCCAGACAAGCTAAAGAAAATGAGCTTGAAGCCAAACGTGAAGCTAAACGCCGCTCTGAAGCTCGTCGTAATGCAGAGAAGCGTCGACGTGAACAGGAAGCTCTTGCTAAAGCTGCGGAACAGGATCGAGCAGAGCAGGAACAGATTGCAAAAGAGAAAGCAGCTGAAGCTGAAGCAACACGGAAATTAGCTGAAGTAGAAAAGAAAAAGAAAGCTAAATTTGTATCAGATCCATGTAAAGGTAAATCAGCGCGTTTTCTGTCGACTTGTCGGTAAATTAAAAAACAAATGTAATTATATATGCACCCTTAGTGGGTGCTTTTTTTGGTTATCATAATCTGAAATAGCTCAAACATTAACCTGATATTGGCAGTGTCTTAAGTCAAAAGCGGAATTTTAGATTTTTCTAATTTAAGATTAAAAGCAAAAGAAAACGCAAACAACGCAAACAGCGCAAATGAACGCAGTTTTTATGCCGTCATTCCCGCGTGCTTCTAGCGGGAATCCCGTGGCTTCAAGATTTTAAGGTCACTGGATCCCGGCTCAAAAGCATACCGGGATGACGGGTTTTAAATTTGAATAATCTTATTTCTTCGCGCTTTTAGCGTTGTTGGCGTTCATTCGCGTTTTCTTTTGCTTATAAATCTTTTGATCTTAAATGTCTGCTTCAGGCTCAGCAGAATTCAGTTATGCTTGAATAATTTTTCTATCTTTGAAAAATCTATATCTTTACCTGTATTGATTTTAATTTCAAAAACCTGTTCTTCTTTGAGTAGTGGATTGAAATTATTTAGCTGTTTTTTCATAATCTGTATATCTGCATCAGAAATATTATCTGTATCACTGGTGCGTTGTTCAATCCGCTGTTCCAGGATTTTTTTATCAGCGTAACAGCTAAGAATATGAAAAGAGACCTGCTGTTGTTGTGCAAGTTCTTTAAATAATTTTCGCCATCTACTATCCAGAAAAGTTGCATCAATAATCACGGGGTAACCAGCCTGTAATATTGTTATTGCTAGAGTTTTTAAATATTCATAAGTTGATGCAGCTATTTCTTTTGTATAAATAGTTTTCTTATCACTACCAAATAAACGTTTTCTTTCAATATCGGATCGAATAACAATGGCATTGATTTTGTCGGCCAGTTGGTTAGCAAGCCAGCTTTTCCCGCTGCCTGATATGCCATGTGTAATAGCAATAAAAGTTTTATGTGGTTTGATATAATTGCAGGCAAGTTGTAGATAGTTTTTAAGTTCTAATAAATCATGTTTGTAGTCTTTAGTTGAAGGTTCTAATTGTTTTAGTCTAAGAGCAGTGACTTTGGCTCTAACCATGGCTCGATAGAGCAAATAGAATTTTAAAACATGAAGACCAGAGTAATCGCCTGTTTTTTCAAGATAATAATTTAACAGGTGTGTTGCATAGTGGGGCTTATTATGATCCTGTAAATCCATAATTAAAAAAGCAATTTCACTTATGGTATCAATCCACCGGAATTGATCATTAAACTCTATGCCATCAAAGATAAGTATGTTGTTATCTATAAGTGCGATATTGCCCAGGTGTAAATCACCGTGACATTCTCGAATATAGCCCTCGTCTTTACGGGCTTCCAGTTTTTTAGTTAGTTTGTTATATAAAGAAATTGATGTGCTTTTTATGGTCTTTAATTTATTAATGTCTTCTTTGTCAGTTAAAAACTCTTCAAGTATTTTAAAGTTGTGTTCAACAGGTTTAATAACTTCTGATACAGTCCCGAAGCTACTGTTTATATCTGCGATGGCTATATTTTTATGGAAATTGGCCAGTTTCTCGGCAAGTTGATTGATGTGTTTTAATGTGATTTTATGAGTGGCTATTAATTTGTTTAGTAGTCCATTTTGATCAAACTGCTTCATTTTTATTGTGTACTCAATTGCAGGTCCTTGTCCATTTAGTACAAAAAAATCATCTTCTTTTGTTATAGGAATCACTTCAAGGTAAATATCTTTTACTAAACGGCTATTAAGTTTAAGTTCCTGTTCGCAATAATATTTACGTTTATCCAGTTGGGTAAAGTTAAGGAAACCAAAGTCCACTGGTTTTTTGATTTTATATGCGAAGAGTCCGGTTAGAAATACCCAGGAAATATGGGTTTGAATAAGCTCGATATGGTCAACGGGGTGATCATATGTGTCTGGATCAAGCATAGCCTGAATAAGTTTATTTTGATCTGTCGTCATTTAGATGAAAAATCACCTTGAAGTAGTACTCATATAGTATAACCTATTGAGGTGTTAATTCGCGACCCGATTCATAGTAATGGCATTGTATGGCAGCCAAACCATCCAAAAAACGAAAAACCAGAAAAAGAACTCGAAAGTCAAAGTCGGTAAAAAAGACTAATGTATTAAGCTTAAATAGAAAAGTAGTTTTATATTTAATTTTAGCACTGCTGTTACCTTTGATTGCTTATATTATTTATCTGGATTTTCGTATAACTTCAAAATTTGAAGGTAATATATGGTCACTACCTTCTCATGTTTATGCGCGTCCACTTGAGCTTTATGTTGATAAATCACTTTCTGCAAAACAGTTTGAGCAGGAATTAAAACTTATTGGTTATACT
>CAZFUY010000089.1:4626-9783 GCA_964522445.1 uncultured Thiotrichaceae bacterium
CCAAAGCAATTAGTGCTGGCACTGCTTGCCGTTGAGGATCGTCGCTTTTATCAGCATTGGGGAGTTGATCCAAGAGCTATTGTTCGAGCTGCATTGGCTAATTTAACAGCGGGTGGAACAGTTCAGGGAGCAAGTACATTAACTCAGCAATTAGTTAAAAATCTATTTTTATCACCTGAGCGTAGTTTTAGAAGAAAAATTAATGAAGCCATTATGTCAATTTTACTGGAGCTTCATTATGATAAGGCATTAATTCTTGAAACTTATATTAATGAAATATATCTGGGGCAGGATGGAGCGCAAGGTATTCATGGTTTTGCACTGGCCAGTTTTTATTATTTTGACAGGCCTTTAAATAAACTCTCTAGAGACAAGATAGCTTTATTGGTGGGACTGGTGAAAGGTGCTTCCTGGTATAGCCCTCGGCGACATCCATTACGTGCGCTGGAAAGGCGTAATCAGGTGTTAGCGCAAATGCATCAACAGGGAGTCATAAGTGCAAATAAACTTAAGCAGTTAAAAGCCAGAAAATTAGCCGTTACAAAAAAAACATATCGAACAGATAATCGTTTCCCTGCATTTATTGATTTAGTAAAAAGACAACTACGTGATGACTATGAAGAAAGTGATTTGCGTTCAGTTGGTTTAAATATATTTACAACACTGAACCCACTTATTCAATATCAGGCAGAGCGATCAGTTAAAACAGCTTTGCCTCAATTAGAAAAGCAATACAGCAAGGCAGATAAATTGCAGACGGCTGTTATTGTTGTGTCGCCAGAAAATGGAGAAGTTCAGGCATTGGTGAGTGATCGTAAGCCAGATTTTCCTGGTTTTAACAGGGCAATAGATGCGGTGCGTCAGGTAGGCTCTTTAATCAAACCTGGGATCTATTTATCTGCATTGCAAAAGTCAGATAAATTTAATCTGGCAACTGTTTTAAATGATCGGCAGTTACGACTGAAAGGCCGCGATAAAAAAATATGGTCACCCAAAAATTATGACCGGAAATACAAAGGTGATATTTTATTGTATCAGGCGCTTATGTTATCTCGAAATGTGCCTACTGTACGTCTGGGGCTTGAAGTAGGCCTGGCTGATATTGTTAAAACCTTACAGGCACTGGGTATTAAACGTGAAGTGCCGCCGTATCCTTCAATGACTCTGGGTGCATTTAATTTATCTCCTTTTGATGTGGCTAGCATGTATCAGACTTTTGCAGCCAAAGGTTTCCATATTCCATTACGAGCTATACGTGAAGTGCTGGATGTAAATGGCAGGCCGCTAAGTCGTTATCCACTCAAGCTTAAACAAACACTGGATGAAAAACCAGTGCATCTTGTAAATACTGTTTTACATAAGGTGACACAACAGGGCACAGCACGATCATTAAAAAATCGTCTGTCAACAAAGGTGGCAGGTAAAACAGGTACGACGGATGATTTAAGGGATAGCTGGTTTGCTGGCTTTTCAGAAGATCATCTGGCTGTTGTGTGGATTGGACGGGATGATAATAAAACCACAGGACTCACAGGTGCATCTGGTGCATTAAAAATATGGACGGACTTAATGACGCATATTCCACTGGAGGATTTGCAGCTGGACTTACCAGAAGGCATGGAAAATCACTGGATTGATTCTAAAACAGGCGGTATTTCTGAAAAAGGATGTCAGGGTGCGGTAGAATTACCTTTTATATTCGCTACAGAACCGAGCCAGAGAGCTAAATGCAGATCGATATCCATATTGCAAAAACTGAAAAACCTGTTTTAGCCTTTGCCCGACAATATGTAGGAGCGGCTTTAGCCGTGATAATAAAGTCGATTAATTGCCACAGAGGCATGGAGAACACAGAGGATGTTAATAATAAAAAAATCTCTGTGACCTCCATGCCTCTATGGCAAATCCTGTCTTTTATTAGTTTTTGTTTTTTTATAACATCATGTGCTGTTCAGCAAACAAATAAAATATGGGATCCATTACAACAAAACCAGACAACAGATACAGGTATAAAGCGTTCGACAAAAAATATGTCACCTGCAATTGCTGCATTAATAAAACAGGCTGATTTAAAAATTGAGCAAAAGCAGTGGTCTTCTTCAATTTCAATAATTGAACGTGCATTGCGTATTAATCCAAAGCAGGCAGAAGCATGGACTCGAATGGCGGTTGCACATTTAGGCAATAATAATGCTGAACAGGCTATTCATATGGCAAAGCGTGCTAATGCTTATACAGGGAAAAATTCAAAACTAAAATCTTATAACTGGTTACTAATGTCACGAGCTTATAAGATATTAAATAAACTGGATGCTGCAAAATCTGCCGCATTAAAAAGTCAAAAAATAATGCAGGAAAATAATTAATGCGTGCGGCTGAGTTATTAGGTAAAGATGGAGCGTTTAGTGAATCGCTGGATAATTTTATTCCACGAGAAGGGCAGCAGGGTTTAAGTCAGGCGATAGAACAGGCGCTGGATAAAAATCAGATATTAGTTGCAGAAGCCGGTACAGGTATTGGTAAAACATTTGCTTATTTAGTGCCTGCATTAATGTCAGGTAAAAAAACATTAATTTCAACCGGCACGCGTCACTTACAGGATCAATTGTTTCACAGTGATTTACCTGTTGTGATGAAAGCGCTGGGTTTCTCAATATCGTCTGCATTATTAAAAGGCCGAGCGAATTATTTATGTTTACATCGCTTAAATATTTCAAACCAGCAGGGTTATTTAACAGCAGAAACGCAGGATCATTTACAGCGCATTAAAGAGTGGGGCAAATCAACCGTCAGCGGTGATATTGCTGAAATGTCAGAAATTACAGAGGATGCCAGAGTGTGGCCATTAGTTACATCGTCTGTAGATAATTGTTTAGGTTCGGAGTGTCCTGACTGGAAAGAATGTTATGTTGTAAAAGCACGTCGAGCCGCGCAGGAAGCAGATGTGGTAGTTGTTAATCATTATTTATTATTAGCAGACATGGCTATTAAAGAAGAAGGTTTTGGTGATCTTCTGCCCAGTGCCGAAGCATTTATTATTGATGAGGCGCATCAATTAGCAGAAGTGGCGACACGATTTTTTGGCAAAGGTATAAGCAGTCGACAACTGAACAGTTTAATTAATGACAGTATTGCAGAACAGGTGCAGGAAGCACCTGATATGTCTGAGATCAGAGATGCAGCTGATGCATTAAAAAAAGCCATGCAGGATTTTCGTCTGGCATTGGGAAATGATAATCAAAAAGATGCCTGGTTAAAAATCACCAACAAACCTGCTTTAGTTAAAGCACGACAACAGCTTGAAGATTGTCTGCTTGAACTGGCAGACTTATTAGAAGTTGCAGCAGAAAGAAGTAAAGGTCTGGAGCAATGTTTTACACGTTGTATGGCTATTAAACAAATGCTGTCCTCTTATGGTGAAAATACTGATGGCCAGAAATACACCTACTGGTACGAAACATTCAGTAAAGGTTTTATTTTACATATGACTCCATTGGATGTGGCAGGTTTGTTTAGCAGTCACAGGGAATCTTTGTCGGGTAGCTGGGTATTTACTTCAGCGACTTTACAGGTCGGAAAAGATTTTGCGCATTTTGCTCAGGGTTTGGGTTTGCAGGATTATCAGCAGGGTAACTGGGGAAGCCCTTTTGATTATCAGCAGCAGAGTGTTTTATATTTGCCTGAAGGTTTACCCGAACCATCAAGTTTTAATTACACTGAAAAATTAATTGAAAAAGCCATCCCTGTTATAAATGCAAGTAAAGGACGCGCCTTTCTTTTATTTACAAGTTACCGAGCATTAAATGAAGCGGTGCATTTATTAAAATCAAAAATTGATTATCCAATACTGGTGCAGGGAACTTTACCCAAGCACCAGTTACTACAAAAATTTAAACAGTTAGGCAATGCTGTTTTATTGGGCACAGGCAGTTTCTGGGAAGGTGTTGATGTGCGAGGTGATGCTTTATCCTGTGTGATTATTGATAAACTACCCTTTGCGTCACCCGGTGATCCTGTTATGCAGGCGCGATTAGACGCGATTAAAAATTCTGGTGGTAATGCCTTTATGGACTATCAGTTGCCGCAGGCTGTTATTTCATTAAAACAGGGTGTTGGGCGATTAATTAGAGATGTTTCTGATTATGGTGTGCTTATGCTGTGTGATCCGAGATTAATTAATAAACGTTATGGCAGTCTATTTTTAAAAAGTTTGCCGGAGATGCCAGTGACGCATAAAATTGAAGTCGTTGAAGGCTTTTTTGAAATGTAAGGATTTTAAAAGAAAATGCGAATGAAATATTTTATACCCCCTCTCCCTCAGGGAGAGGGCTGGGGTGAGGGTGGTTTAAAATCTGCAATAAACTACAATAAAAACCGAAAGCCCCCTCACCCTAACCCTCTCCCCATGGGAGAGGGGATTACCGGTAAAATTGCATTTTCTTTTTCTTTAAGTTTTTAATCAAGTATTAATAATATGAAAATACTAGCACTAGATACAGCAACAGAAGCCTGTTCAGCCGCGCTTTATATTGATGGTGATATTCAACAGAAATATCAGCTAGCACCTCGTGAACATACAAAATTAATTTTGCTTATGATTGAAGAGTTACTCAGTGATGCTGGAATTAAACTTAACGAACTGGATGCACTCGCATTTGGTCGGGGGCCGGGATCATTCACAGGTGTACGAATAGCAACAGGTGTTGTTCAGGGACTTGGTTTTGGTGCTGACTTACCTGTGGTGGCTGTTTCAACTCTGGCATCTATTGCGCAGGCTGTTTATAACGATCATGCCTGTAAAAAAATATTATCGGCTATTGATGCGCGCATGGGCGGCGTTTACTGGGGTGAATATCAGCTTGATGAAAATGGACTGATGCAATTAAACGGCAATGAAGCTGTGCTTTCGCCTGATGATGTGCCAGTACCAGAAGGTAATGACTGGGCAGGTGCAGGCAGTGGCTGGAAAGGGCATTATGATGCTCTACAAAACAGGTTAGCAGATTCTGTAACACATCAATGGGATGATTATTGCCCGCAGTCGCAAACCATTGCACAACTGGCCGTTAGTTATTATCAGCAAGGGCTGGCAGTAGAGGCAAAAAACGCTATGCCTGTTTATTTGAGAAATGATGTCGCTAAGAAAAGTAGTAAGTT
>CAZFUY010000089.1:9883-12400 GCA_964522445.1 uncultured Thiotrichaceae bacterium
ACTTAAAAGTTTATATGTTAGAAACCAATCCCATTAAAAATCAGATTATCGACCTTACTGAGCGTGGCAATGCGCTTAGGGGGTATCTTTGACTTTGATGTTAAAAAAGAGCAGTTAGACGAAGTATGCCGAGAGCTGGAGCAGCCCGATGTATGGAATGATCCTGAACGCGCTCAAAAGCTGGGTAAAGATAAAGCTACTCTGGAAGTTATTGTAAATACCCTTGAGAAATTATCGGATAGTCTTGCAGATGCTCAGGAACTGCTGGATATGTCTATCGAAGAAGATGATGCCGATAGCATAGAAGCTGTAAATGACGATGTTCAGGAAATGGAAAAGCAGGTGGCTGAACTGGAATTTCGGCGTATGTTCTCTGGTGAAATGGATGCCAATAATGCGTTTCTTGAAATCCAGTCAGGCTCTGGTGGAACAGAAGCTCAGGACTGGGCTGAAATGATTTTGCGCATGTACCTTCGCTGGGGTGAGGCGCATGGATTTAAAACAGAATTAATGGAAGTGTCGCCAGGTGATGTGGCTGGCATTAAAGGTGCAACCATTAGTTTTGTTGGTGAATATGCTTATGGCTGGTTAAGAACAGAAACCGGCGTGCATCGCCTGGTTAGAAAATCACCCTTTGATTCAGGTAGTAGACGACACACATCTTTTGCCTCAGTTTTTGTATCACCTGAAGTGGATGATGATATTGAAATTGATATTAACCCAGCTGATTTGCGTATTGATGTCTATCGAGCCAGTGGTGCGGGTGGACAGCATGTAAACAAAACTGAATCAGCTGTGCGCATTACTCACAAGCCAACAAATGTTGTTGTGCAATGTCAAAATGACCGTTCGCAACATA
This sequence comes from uncultured Thiotrichaceae bacterium, assembly GCA_964522445.1. Classification (GTDB taxonomy): domain Bacteria; phylum Pseudomonadota; class Gammaproteobacteria; order SZUA-229; family SZUA-229; genus CAZFUY01. The sequence continues at coordinate 10,743 of CAZFUY010000089.1, forward strand.
AAAATAAAGCGGCGGCAATGAAACAACTTAAAGCCAAACTTTATGAACTTGAAATGCAAAAGCGCAGCGGTGATCAGCAGGCATTAGAAGATAGTAAATCGGATATAGGCTGGGGCAGCCAGATAAGATCGTATGTTCTGGATTCATCAAGAATAAAAGATTTGCGCACTAATGTTGAAACAGGAAATACACAGGCCGTTTTAGATGGTGGCCTTGATATGTTTATCGAAGCCAGTTTAAAAAGCGGCTTATAAAATATTTTGTTATCCCGAGCCTGTCGAGGGATCTAAACCAAAGAATTATTTTACTGAAAATTAAACTTATGACTGATACTGAAAACAATACTGAAACACAGGAAGACGAAAATAAATTAATTGCACAACGCCGCGAAAAGTTAAAGGCATTGCGTGAAAATGGAAATGCTTTTCCAAATGATTTTCGTCGGGACTCATTGGCTGCAGAATTGCACACAGAGTATGGTGATAAAACCAGGGAAGAGCTTGAGGAAATGCAGGTTCAGGTAAAGGTTGCAGGCAGAATGATGGCAAAACGTATTATGGGTAAAGCCAGCTTTGCTCAGTTGCAGGATATGTCTGGTCGCATTCAATTGTTTTTACAACGCGATAGTTTGCCTGATGGTGTTTATAACAATGGATTTAAAAAATGGGATGTGGGCGATATTATTGGTGCAGAAGGCGTTCTGTTTAAAACCAAAACAGATGAACTGTCAGTAAAATTAACACAGGTATATTTGTTAACTAAATCACTGCGCCCACTGCCTGAAAAATGGCATGGCCTGTCAGACCAGGAAACACGTTACCGCCAGCGTTATGTTGACCTGGTTATGAATCAGGAAGTTAAAGAAACTTTTCAGAAGCGTTCAAAAATAATTTCTTATATTCGTCATTTCTTTGAGCAACGTGGTTTTATAGATGTAGAAACACCAATGCTTCAGGCTATTCCTGGTGGTGCAACAGCGCGTCCATTTGAAACACATCACAATGCGCTCGACATGCCCATGTTTATGCGAATTGCGCCTGAGCTTTATTTAAAGCGTTTAGTGGTGGGCGGTTTTGAAAAGGTTTTTGAAATTAATCGTAACTTCAGAAATGAGGGTGTTTCTACGAGGCACAATCCAGAATTTACCATGCTGGAATTTTATCAGTCTTATGCAGACTACAATGATTTGATGGATATCACAGAAGCTCTATTACATGGTTTAGCTAAAGATGTTATTGGTAGTAGTGAAATTGAATATCAGGGAACAGTTTATGATTATGGTAGTAAGTTTGCGCGCTTAACTGTTTTTGATTCAATCCTGCAATTTAACCCTGATTTAAAAGCAGGCGATATAGATAATATTGAAAGCGCTAGAAAAGTGGCAGAAAGTTTAGAAATTCCACTTAAAGACAGCTACGGTTTAGGTAAAGTGCAAATAGAAATATTTGAGAAAACAGTTGAACATCGTTTAATGAATCCAACCTTTATTACTGAGTACCCAACAGAAGTTTCACCTCTGGCGCGTAGAAGTGATGAAAATCCTTTTGTTACAGACCGTTTTGAGTTTTTTGTGGGCGGGCGTGAAATTGCAAATGGTTTTTCAGAATTAAATGATGCAGAAGATCAGGCCGAACGTTTTAAACAGCAGGTTGCAGAAA
>CAZFUY010000090.1:0-12371 GCA_964522445.1 uncultured Thiotrichaceae bacterium
TATCACCCAGATAATAAGACAGAATATATCTCATTAAAGACTTTATCTCTTTACGCACATCATCTTCAACCAAAATATTATTTTCAAAAGCCAGCAAAGTTTTTCCCTGAAGAACAAGTTGCTTTGGATCAAAATTTGAACTGGATACTAAAACAGGGCCGTGTTCAATATAATAAGCATAGTTTAATTTTTCCTGCACTTGCTCATTTGCATCCAGATCCATAGTCAGATTTAAACCAAAACCCAATATTTGCAACAGCTGTTTTTCAAAAATACGCAGATCTGTTTCTATACTTTTTGTGCTTGAAAGATTGAATAAAATTTTCTGATACAACATAAAAACGTCTTCATTTACATCATGTCGATGCAGTAGACGCATCAATAATTCATTAATATAAAAAGCACTGGGTAAAGATTTGCCTGTTAACTTTACTGACTTCTGATCGGATTGTTCTGCTTTAATTAATAAAGGTAGTTCACCTTTACCTGTCCATGAAACCAGCAAAGGATTAAAAGGCTGCAATAATGCTTTCAATTTTGACTTTGGCCCACGACTACCACGACTCATAACAGCTAACCGGCCATAATCCCTGGAAAATATTTCCAGGATCTGACTTGTATCCTGATAAGGTCGATGATGGAGTATATAGGCGGGCTGGTCTTGAATTCGCATAACTGATAAATTAAATACCTTTATCTGATACATAGATAAATATATCTATACACCCAACTATTAGCAATGTCTCAAGCTAGTCATAAGCAGATATCGTTCGATTGATTATGCTTTGGGACAGACCTCGCTTTTTGAGCTCTGTCCCCACTCGAAGTGACTATGTAATCATGACTCCGTACAACTTGAGTGGTATCACAACAGCGCGATCCATCCCCAGGTAAATCAGGTTTAAAATTTCCTGATCTTAAAGATCTGCAACAGGATAGAATGCAAGCAGAGATTCAATTATCTTTAAAGTTGCACAATAATGCAGTCTGTTTTTATCCTTCGTCATACCCAAGACTACGTAAAGACGCTTCACTATCAGACCACCCTGCTTTTACTTTTACCCATAACTGCAAAAACACTTTTTGGTCTATTAGTTTTTCCACATCCTTTCTCGCCTTGGTGCCAATGCTTTTTAATCGCATGCCTTTATTACCAATAATAATATTTTTCTGGCCTTTAGTTTCTACAAGAATCATGGCATGTATTACTGTGATTTTTTCTTTCTCTTCATATTTTTCTATTTCAACTGTTGTTTGATAAGGTAATTCATTACCCAATTCTCGCACCAGCTTTTCACGTATGATCTCAGAAACCAGGAAACGCAAACTTCTGTCTGTAAATTCATCATCCTGAAAGAGAGGCGGATTAGCTGGCAATAATTCAAGAACAGCATCTTCCAGGGCCTGAATATTTCTACCTTTTTTGGCCGATACAGGAATAATATTTACGAAAGAATATTTATCACTTAGTGATTGAAGACAGGGTAACATTAAGTCTTTATTTTCAACCGTGTCTGTTTTGTTAACCACCATAATAACAGGCGATTTAACATGCTCCAGCTTATCCAGAACCATCTGATCTTCATCGGTCCATTTAAGTGCCTGAACTAAAAACAGCACCACATCTACATCATGTATAACTGAACTGGCCGCCTTATTCATATAACGATTGATAGCTTTCTTGCCACCAGAATGAATACCCGGTGTATCAACATAAATAAACTGGCTATCATCATTTGTTTTAACACCAAGAATTTGATGGCGAGTAGTTTGTGGTTTTCTTGAAGTAATACTGAGCTTCAAACCCAGTATATGATTTAGAAGTGTCGATTTACCAACATTGGGCCTGCCAATAATTGCGATATAACCACACTTAAATGTCGTATCAATCATTTGTTTTTTTAGCCTGCTTAAAAGAGAGTTCTACCTGAGAGATAGCTTCATCAGCTGCTAGTTGTTCAGCTTTACGACGATTTGATGCCCTACCGTGGGTAGTAACAGATAACGCATCAATATAACAACTTACATTAAACATCTGATTATGTGCTTTTCCTGAAACACTGATGACTTCATATTCAGGTAAAGCATATTTTCTGGATTGTAAAAGTTCCTGTAAACGTGTTTTGGGATCTTTTAATAACGCGGGGTCGGGTATGTTTTGTAACTGTTCTTTGTATAATCTTAAAATTAAATCCCGACACTCATCGAAACCACCATCAAGATAAACGGCCCCAAATATTGCCTCTACTCCATCGGCTAAAATAGAATCTCTACGATAGCCGCCACTTTTTAATTCGCCACTCCCCAGGGTAAGAAACTCACCCAGATTAAGGTCACTGGCGACAAGAGCCAAACCTTCTTTTTTCACCAGACTGGCTCTTATACGGCTTAAATCACCTTCAGGCAAATTGGGATAACAAATAAATAATTCAGCTGCTATAACAAAATTTAGAATACTATCACCAAGAAATTCTAAACGTTCATTATTTTTCGCACTTGCGCTTCGATGAGTTAACGCTTCTTTAAGAAGTTCTTCTTTATTAAACCAATAATCAAGTGTGTTATTTAGTTTAGAAATATCTAAAATTTGTTTCATATAAAGAATAATTATTTTGGCAGAAAAACTTCATATTCAAATGAAGCAACAAACTCAAGATTGCCCAAAATAGGGCCGCGCTCTTCATATTTTGCTTTAAGATTTAGACCGTTTGAAGCTTTTGAAAACTTGAATGTATCTTTGTTTCCTAAATCATAAATACTATTCATCTTTAATCTTTTATTAATAAGCACTCGTATCTTTTTTGGTGATTTACCCCTAACAGTTGGGTCAGTAGCTAAACCATCCATTATCGACTTCACAGTTTCATAATTCATATAAACAGGAATCATCCTCATCCCCATAACAGCCTGCACAGCAAGAAAGCCAATGACTATGACCCAGGAGATTGCTGTTAAACCTTTCTGATTTTTTATCATGACAAAACCTTCTACTATTTTATAAACGAACCAATACGATTCCAGCCAATTCCGTTATCCCAGTTCATCCATATCATAAATGCCTTTCCAACCAGATATTTATCAGGAACAACCCCCCAGTAACGGCTATCATTACTGTTATCACGGTTATCGCCCATCATAAAATAATGGCCTTCAGGTACAATGTATTCCGCATCTAACCCAGGCCTTGCTGGAATAATCAGCATTTCATGTTTAATGCCTTCAAGATTTTCAATGTAATGATTGGCTTTATTTTTTTCACCTGGGCCTTCATAAACAGATTTAAACTCTCGTTTAATGGCCTTACCATTTACATAGAGTACTTTGTTGTAATATGCAATATGATCGCCCGGCAAACCTATAACGCGTTTTATATAATCAACTGATGGGTCTCTTGGATACCTGAAGACAACCACATCACCTCGCTCTGGATTATCAATATCCACCATTTTGCGATTAAATACTGGCATACGAACACCGTATGCGAATTTATTAACCAGTATAAAATCACCAATATACAATGTCGGGATCATTGAGCCTGATGGAATGCGGAATGGTTCAACCAGAAAACCACGTAATAAAAAGACAATAAGTAGAACGGGAAAAAATGATTTTGCATATTCAACAACAACAGGCTCTTTTGATGACGATATGCCAGGCAATGATTCCGAACTGTATTCATGAGGGTTATTTTTTCTTTTTGGTGCCCATAACCAGCTATCCAGAGCCCAGATAACTCCAGTTATGACTGAACCAGACAATAGAAAAAACGCAAAATCATATGTCATAGATTTTTCTCTTTAAATTAAAAACTTAGCTGTTATCAACTTTTAGAACAGCTAAAAACGCATCCTGTGGAATTTCAACTTTACCAAATTGCTTCATGCGTTTTTTGCCCTTTTTCTGTTTTTCTAATAACTTCTTCTTACGTGAGACATCACCACCATAGCATTTAGCCGTTACATTTTTACGCAGGGCTTTTACCGTGGTTCGCGCAATAATATGCCGACCAATAGCCGCCTGTATAGCGATATCAAACATTTGCCGTGGAATCAGCTCTCGCATTTTATCCGCCACATCTCTGCCACGCTTTTGTGATAGATCTTCGTGACTAATTATCGCCAGAGCATCTACTTTCTCACTGTTAATTAAGATATCAACTTTAACAAGTTTAGCAGCCTGAAAACGTTTAAACTCATAGTCGAATGATGCATAGCCCCGACTAACCGATTTTAGTCGATCAAAGAAATCCAGTACAACTTCTGACATGGGCATATCATAAGACAGAGAAACCTGTGATCCCATGTATTGCATATTGACCTGTACGCCTCGTTTTTCAACACACAGGCTAATCACATTACCCAGGTAATCCTGCGGCACTAAAATATTGGCCTGAATAATAGGTTCACGAATTTCTTCAATATAATTAACTTCTGGTAAATCGGATGGATTATGAATCTGTATTACTTCACCTTTGGTGGTTAGCACTTCATAAACAACCGTAGGAGCTGTAGTAATCAGGCTCAAATCATATTCACGTTCCAGTCGTTCCTGCACAATTTCCATGTGCAGCATCCCCAGAAAACCTATACGAAAACCAAAACCTAATGCAGATGATGTTTCTGGCTCATATTTTAAAGCCGCATCATTTAAGGTTAATTTATCCAGCGCTTCACGAAAATTATTATAATCATCCGCCTCTACAGGAAACATGCCTGCAAAAACACGAGGCTGTACTTCTTTAAAACCAGGCAGCATTTCAACTGCTGGATTGTCAGCCAGTGTAATAGTGTCACCCACTTTAGCTGAATCTATCTCTTTGATACCGGCAATAATATAACCCACCTGACCTGATGATAATTCTTCTGTATCTTTACGTTTAGGAGTAAACACACCCACAAAGTCTACGCCATAGGTCATTTTAGTCGACATAATCTGTAGCTTGTTACCCTTTCTGATGCGTCCCTGTTTAATCCTGACCAGGGTGACTACGCCCACATAGGGATCAAACCATGAGTCAATAATCAGGGCTTTCAATGCTGCGTTGGGATCACCTTCTGGCCCAGGTATTTTTTCTATAATTTCCTCAAGCAACTCATTAATGCCGATTCCAGATTTAGCACTCACCTGACACGCATCAATAGCTTCTATGCCAATAACATCTTCAATTTCCTGACTCACGCGGTCTGGATCTGCAGCTGGCAAATCAATTTTATTGAGTACAGGAACAACTTCCAGACCCAGGTCAATTGCTGTGTAACAATTTGCCACACTCTGAGCTTCTACACCCTGTGACGCATCAACAACCAGTAATGCGCCTTCACAGGCTTCCAGCGAACGAGAAACTTCATAGGAAAAATCGACATGGCCTGGGGTATCAATAAAATTCAGTTGATAAATCTGTCCATTTTTTGCTTTATAATCCAGAGACACACTTTGTGCCTTAATGGTAATACCCCGCTCCCTCTCAATATCCATGGTGTCTAATACCTGGGCTTCCATTTCACGTTCACTCAGGCCACCGCAGATCTGAATAAAACGGTCTGCCAGAGTCGATTTGCCGTGATCAATATGGGCAATAATGGAAAAATTTCGAATGTTCTTCATGAATTAAATATACTACTTTAGTAATTATTCAGCGTAACTGTTCAGGTTTCCCCGAATAATTACCAGCTATAAAATCTCAATTAGTGAGGCCTGATCTAAAAAATAATGACAAATTTCTCTATCACCCAACATGACAACCGGCACCTTGCTACCATGTTGCTTAATAAGTTCGGGACTGGAGTCTACATCGATTGTCTGAAATTCAAAGCTATATTCGCTTTTTAATTGCTGCAATTGCGCTAACAGGTCGTCACACAGGTGACAACCAGTACGAATATAGACCTTAAACTGGATCACTTGCTCTCAGGTATTTTTAGCACAATAAACTGATCTGAGCCCTTACGATGAATCAGGACAGGAATCATACGTCCCTTAGGTAAATTGGCAACTTTTTTACGGAAATCAGCCATATTTTCCACGTTTTTCCGGTTAATCTGTAGAATGATGTCACCCTGTCGAAGCCCTGCTTTATGCGCCACGCTATTAGGGGAAACCTTAACAATGCTGACACCTCTGCCAAGCTCGGCCTTATCAGTTTTATTCAAATTAGCCACTTCAACACCAATTTGATTACTGGGTAATGATTTTTTCCTGGCTATAATAGAACCGGCCTCTTCTTCCTCTAATTTTTCAATAACCACATTCAGTGTTTTATATCGGCCATCACGTAATATTTTTACTTTTGCCTTGCTACCTACCGGTACTCGCCCAACTAAAGGCGGCAAGTTTGCAGAATCCATAATTGGTTTGCCATTAAAAGCGACGATAACATCCCCCGCCTTAATGCCATATTTCTTTGCCGGGCTATTGTCTATTACCTGTGAAACCAGAGCACCTACGGGTTTATCCAGACCAAAAGATTCAGCCAGCTCCTGTGTTATTTCCTGAATATAAACACCCAGCCAACCGCGAGACACATCGCCATTGTTTTTAATTTGTTCAACAACTTCCATCGCCATTTCAATAGGAATAGCAAAAGACAGCCCCATAAATCCACCTGTGCGGCTATATATCTGGGAATTAATGCCTATAACTTTGCCATCAAGATCAAACAACGGCCCCCCTGAATTTCCAGGATTAATGGCCACATCGGTTTGTATAAAAGGCACATAATTGGCTTTGGGCAAGCTACGACCTTTGGCACTCACAATACCTGCGGTAACCGAATGATCAAAACCAAAAGGTGAGCCAATAGCCAGCACCCATGCTCCCACTTTTACATTTTCAGAGCTGCCTATATTCACCACAGGCAAATCATTCGCATCCAGTTTTAATAAGGCGATATCAGTATATTTGTCGCTACCAATAACCTCTGCTCGAAGTTCACGCTTATCGCTTAAACGCACAATAATTTCATCGGCATTTTCAATCACATGATGATTGGTAATCAAATAACCGTCTTTTGATACGATAAAACCTGAACCCAGTGATTTAGAGTCTTCTGGAGATGGGGGTGGCAACACATTTCCCTCACCCAAAAAACGCTTAAAAAGTTCGTTAAAAGGTGAATGCTCGGGTATGTCTATATTTTCCCAGGGATTCGCAGCCACTTTATGCGTTGTACTAATATTAACAACCGCCGCTCGATTATTTTCAACCAGATCTACAAAGTCAGGAAGTGAACGCGCATTTGTCGTAGATGAAAAACCAATAAGAATGCTGAGAATAGCTATCCAGCGATAAGTACTTAGCTGCATTAAAAACTCCAAAATAACAAAAAGATCTTGCCACAGAGGCACAGAGATTACAGAGCTTTTTTAAAAAGTCATACTCTGCGATCTCTGTGCCTCTGTGGCTATCGTTTTCTTTTACCCTAAGGCGCTAATATAGTATCACGGCCACCCGAAACTGTGTGAACCACGCGTAGCATATGAGGCTGAATTTGATTTTTAAAACGTGTTTTTGAGATACTGAATCGAGTGATAAATATGGCAACCACAAAGCCAAACAAGCCTGACACAATGGCCACTAATTCTGTATTCATATTTTGACTTTGTGCCCAGTATTCACCCGTAACAGCAAACATCAATAATAAAATTAGCGGCAGGGCATAAACCAGCAACGAGCCTTGCACCAGTGCATTATCATTAATGCCCAGCACAATTTCATCGCCTGTTTTTACATTAAGCGTATTGCTTACTCTAATCTGGCTGACACGCAAACCAATAACTTTGGATAATACAGATGTGCCACAGCCACTTTTAACCGCACATGACTGACAGGCAGAACGACGTTGTGTTTGCACTAAAACATCATCGCCTTCAACAGCAACGACTATGGCATTCTCTTCTATCATTGATCTGTGTAGTGAATGGATTCACCAATTAAGCGAACCGTAGCAACAGGAACTTCACCAATAACAGTAACATGGTAACTGTTAACCGGCATGCTATAAGCATTAATCGCTCCCATTTTTGAAATGCCTTTTAAACCTGTTTTTGCAGGCTGCTGTTTTTCTACAAAAACAGATACCGATGCCATACCATCGCTATATACAATATGCCGCACAAAACCTTTTCCATGCACGCCTGATTTCAAATGAGATCGCGTTAGCACAAAACCTTTGGGTAAATACTTTGCATACCAGTGACTACCTGTCTGACTTTCATGTCCTGAATCTAAATTCACAACACGGTATTGTTTGGTTTTTTCTAATAACAGATTTGTTTCTGGAGACTGGGGCAATATATTTAATTCGCTGAACATTAGCTGCTCAACTACCTTTCCCTGCTCATCCATTACATCACATTTTAATAACAGGCCGGTGTCCTTTTCTAACCAGAATTTATAACCGTAACGGTAATTATCTTTTGGAGTAACTTTCAGGATTTGTGCGTCTTTATTAGCAACACGCCCCTGCCCCGCCAAAGTAAGTTTATAAAGCTGTTTTAATACATGCCGATTCTCTGGCAACTGCGGATGAAACGGTGATATTTTTTGATCGCGGCTAATCGTCACCAGATGACGCTCAGGAAAAACAGTAGTGACCTTGCCATTTTTTCTAATCACCTGTCGTTTTTCACCACTCAATGACTCCAGACTTTCCCATATACCACTTTCATCAACACCGTGTTTTATATGCATCGCCTGAAGATTATCTACCTGACGAATAACTAAAGTACCTTCATAATTATTTGTTTTCTTCGACTGGATCATTTTATCCAGCAAACTATCAACTGCCTCGGCCTGCACAAACAGAGGCAGTAATATTAAAGCAGATAGACTCAACAAACGTATGAAGCTCATATTGTTTATTTTTGCTCCTGCGTATCAAAACTCACAACTCTGACATAAGGCATCATGCCCTGCATTGTTGTCTGACCTGCATAACCTGAGTGATTCATCATATATTCACTCAGTTGTTTTGCCTGCAACTGACTGGGCTTATTAATATCGGCTGTTGATGCCACACGCACATGACTGGCAATAGCAGGGTTAACCGGCGTAATACGCGATGTATTATTTTTTATCTGTGGCTGAGCTTCAGCTATTGTCTGTACAGAATCTTCAACAGATTCAGTTTCTACTGTTCTAAATGCAACAACTGTCACCATAGCAACCGATGCAGCAACAGCCATACCGGCAAAAGGCCTGACTAAACCTGAAAAATTAAATATTGTGGGGCGAGATTTTTTAACAGCCGCATTAATTTCTGGCTCTTGCTCAATGGCTCGATGAACAGCAGCAGAAATATCCATGAATGATGATTCATTCAATTCATCACGCATGGCATTACCAATCATTTGGTAACGATGAACCTGTTCTGCATCTTCAACATCATCCCTTTTTAGATCCTGCAAAAAGGCATTTAACTCCTGTTGATCAAGCGCATCATCTAAAAGGGCTGAAATTTTTTCGTCTCTAGATGTATTTGTGGGGGTATTTTTATTCATAGCATTATCTCAATGAGCATGGTCAAGTACAGGTTTTAACTCTTTATCTATCGCTTCCCTTGCTCTGAAAATCCTGGAGCGTACTGTACCTATAGGGCAATCCATTACCATGGCAATATCTTCGTAACTTAAACCTTCTAACTCACGCAGGGTTATCGCCTCTTTTAAATCACCGGGTAACCCAGAAATAGCTTTATGAATTACCTGTTTAACTTCACTTGCCATCAATTCCTTTTCGGGCGTGGCATACTCTCTTAACCAGTCAGCACCATCATATTGCTCCGCTTCTTCGGCATCTACAGCAGAGGTTGTCGCTTTTCTGGCGGCTGATACCAGATGATTTTTAGCGGTATTAATCGCTATGCGATACATCCAGGTATAAAAAGCACTGTCACCTCGAAAGTTAGGCAGCGCTCGATAGGCTTTAATAAAAGCTTCCTGAGCCACATCCTGTACATCATCAGCATTACGCACAAAACGGGCAATTAATTTGATAACTCTAAGCTGGTATTTTAGTACCAGAATATCAAATGCCCGTTTATCGCCCTGCTGTACACGCTCTACCAGCGCCTGATCAATTTGTCGCTCGCCCATCCGGGCCTGCCCTCCACTCGGCGCGTCCTGCACCTGTTTATTAAGACTCGTCTGTCTTACAATAGTTCGTTTAGGTTCGATTGCACGTTTTGGTGTAACATCTAACCCGAAAGGCAAGACCATACCTGATTCACATACTGACATAAAGGGTTCCTCTGTTAATTCATGAATAAGCATCTTGAGTCCAAAATTAGCCAGCTCTTCGTTCCAAACCTTTGCAATAGCCTGCTATTACATGCGACTTGCGCCTCGATCTGGATAATTCTGGATCTCAACCTGCATATCCAGAATCAATAGAGCAACCCTAAAGACCATTCCTATATTCAAATGCCTAAAAGTTCAAATTCAAAGAGTAGACAATCATTTCACCACGAGGTTCTTATTATTGGTGGTGGCGCAGCAGGATTAAGTCTGGCATTGCATTTAGCACACCATGCACGCATTGCAGTTATCACCAAAGGCCCGGAAAATTCTGGCAGCACATTTCATGCTCAGGGTGGGATTTCGGCCGTTTTAAGGCCTGACGATTCCTATAAATCACATATTGATGACACGCTCAATGCAGGCGGCGGCCTGTGCGATGAAGAAGCGGTTAAATTTACCATTGAGCATGGACCAGAAAATATTCAATGGCTGGCGGATCTGGGCGTGCCTTTTACCGCCGACAGGCATAAAGATGGCAGCAAAAGCTATCACCTTACCCGCGAAGGTGGCCATAGCCATAGACGGGTAATCCATGCAGCAGATGCAACAGGACAGGCGCTGGAAACCACACTGATTAACCATGCCAGACATTTTGACAATATTGAATTATTTGATCATCACATTGCTGTTGATCTAATAACCGGCAAAAAGCTGGGGCTGGATCACAATCGCTGTATCGGCGCTTATGTACTCAATAAAGAAAAAGATCAGGTTGAAACTTTTCAGGCACGTTACGTCATCCTCGCCTCTGGTGGTGCAAGCAAAGTTTATCTATACACCAGCAACCCCGATGGCTCTACAGGTGATGGCATTGCTATGGCCTGGCGTGCAGGCTGCCGTGTTGCCAATATGGAATTTATGCAATTTCACCCCACCTGCCTGTATCACCCCGAAGCCAAATCATTTCTACTTACTGAAGCCTTACGCGGTGAAGGCGGGCTGTTAAAGCGGCCAGATGGTGAGCGTTTTATGGATGATATCGATGATCGTGCCGAGCTAGCACCTCGAGATATTGTCGCCCGCGCTATTGACCATGAAATGAAACGACTGGGTGCAGAGTGCATGTATCTGGATATCAGCCATAAACCCGCTGCCTTTATTCGCTCTCATTTCCCAACCATACATGCCAAATGCAAAGAATTTGGTATCGATATCACCAAACAGCCTGTGCCTGTCGTGCCTGCTGCACACTATACCTGCGGCGGCGTAATAACCGATTTACATGGCCGCACAGATATTGAACGATTATATGCCATAGGTGAAACTGCATTTACCGGGCTGCACGGCGCTAATCGAATGGCCAGCAACTCATTACTGGAATGCCTGGTGTTTGCACAATCAGCCAGTAAAGATATTATTAGCCAGCTAAAAGAACCTCATAGCTGGGATGACATTAAAGACTGGGATGAAAGCCGAGTCACCAATTCAGATGAAGAAGTTGTGGTATCACATAACTGGGACGAACTTCGCCGCTTTATGTGGGACTATGTTGGCATTGTACGCACAGACAAACGACTGCAACGCGCCAAAAGACGAGTTGATTTATTACTCTCCGAAATGGATGAATACTACGGCAACTTCCGTATTACCAATGACTTAATTGAACTACGTAATCTTGCTGTGGTCGCAGACTTAATTATTCGCTGCGCCATGAAGCGCAAAGAAAGTCGCGGATTACATTACACACTGGATTACCCAGAGACAGACGATTCAAAACCCGCTGAAAATAGCATTTTACAACCTGAATAATAATCACAGGTGTCGGAGTCAAAGTTGACTGCTAATATGTCAGGCTGGCCATGAAAGTAAACAGCTTTGACTCCGTACACCTCAACTTACAATCTGAATAAGAAAAATATTTATGACAGACTTCCCCCTTATTATCGAACCTGATTTTCTGGAAAAACACCTGAACGATGATAACTTGCTTATCGTTGATCTATGCAAACACAGCCAGTATTTGCAGGGGCATATTCCCGGTGCTGTTTTTCTTGAATACAACTACATTACCGCCATGAACAAACCCACCATGGGGCTGTTACCCGATGAAGAAAATATTGGCAAAATTCTTTCCTC
>CAZFUY010000091.1:0-8804 GCA_964522445.1 uncultured Thiotrichaceae bacterium
GTTGATCATCAGAAAGCTCAGAATCTTGCAGCAATTGTAAAGTACCCAGAATACCATTCATAGGTGTTCTAATTTCATGACTCATATTGGCAAGAAATTCACTTTTTGTTTTGCTTGCCGCTTCTGCCATTTCTTTTGCACTATGCAGTTCTTTTTCTATACGTTTACGTTGTTCAATTTCAGCAGCTAACTCTTCATTTATATCTTCACTTTCATTACGCGCATGACTTAAAAATTTAACCAGTGATTCATTATGAAATCTTAACTCCAAAGCAGACATAATTGTTTTATTTACTTTACGAGCAGATGCCACCATAACAATAAAAAAGATAATCACCAATAATGCAAGCGGGGCATACTCCGTCCCCATTTGTGCTAATTTTAATGATAGAGGTAAAAGAACCATCCCCACATAAGCATAATAAATTCTAATCATGGGAGATAAGACAGGAACACCACCAGCAGCAATACCAGAAAGAATGAAGCTCATCATCACCTGTTTAACCGATACTTCTGGGAACATTACATAAGCGCAAAAACCCCATCCCGCCGCAGAAAATAAAATTGATAATACAAAGATCTGACTGAATAAATCATGTGTTTCATCTTTCTTATTTAAGTAGGCCATAGCAATGCGTATAATCGCAACAACGACCATATATGCTAACCAGGATGCAATAACATAGTTAGGCATCTCTCCTGACCACAATACTGAAGCTAAAATGACAGCCAGCACTAAACTTACAACATTACTTATTGCTGCATTTTCGGCCACTAATTTGACTTGCTCACGCCAAATCTTATGTCGATTTTTACTTTTTTCTATATTTTTATCTTGAGAGAAGAAATTGAACATCTGATTAAATTTTGAATATAAGCCCCAAACATATTAAATAGTCAATTTTTACGGGTTACGCCAGTTAAATCTGCAAAAAAGAACCTCTCTTTCATATAGGGGTAGATATATTTATCCAACATTACCGTATTGTTGTGCATGCCCCAGCCAACGTTGAATCAAAGGTTCAATACATTCTTTATGCTTATCTGTTAGTAGCCTTGCCACTTTCTTTACATCACCCAGTAATGGCTCATCACGCACAATGTCGGCAATACGTAATTGCATTAAGCCTGTTTGCCTTGTGCCCAGTACCTCGCCAGGGCCTCGTATTTCAAGGTCTTTTCTGGCTATCTCAAATCCACTGTTAGTTTCACGCATAATTGCCAGACGTGATTTTGCCTGTTGCGACAATGGTTTTTTAAACATCAGAACACAATGACTGATTTCACTACCTCGCCCAACTCGTCCTCGAAGTTGATGCAATTGCGACAGACCTAATCGTTCAGCATTTTCAATAATCATTAAGCTAGCATTGGGCACATCAACCCCAACCTCTATAACTGTTGTAGCAACAAGCAAATCAATATCACCTTGCTTAAATGCAGTCATAACCTGCTCTTTTTCCTTTGCTTTCATGCGGCCATGAACTAATCCCACAGTAACTTCAGATAACATCTGCTGTAATAATACCGCTGTATCTTCTGCTGCCTGACATTGTAAAGCATCAGATTCCTCAACTAAGGTACACACCCAGTAAGTTTGCTTTCCCTGCACGCAGGCTTTTTTAACTCGTTGAATAACTTCATCTCTACGAGACTCTGGTATAACAACTGTTTTTACAGGTGTGCGCCCCGGCGGTAATTCATCAATAACTGAATAATCCAGATCAGCATAAGCCGTCATTGCCAGACTTCTTGGAATGGGTGTTGCTGTCATGATTAATTGATGCGGCATACAACTATTTTTAGCACCCTTTTCTCGTAAAGCCAGTCTTTGATGAACGCCAAAACGATGCTGCTCATCAATCACCACCATAGCCAGATTTTTAAAATTAACATCATTCTGGAATAATGCATGCGTGCCAACTGCAACTGATGCTTCACCTGTAGAAATCAAGGCCAGCATTTTTTCTCTTGTTTTACCTTTTAGTTTTCCAGATAACCAGGAAACTTTAATACCAAAAGGTTCTAACCATTGTTTAAAATTTTGATAATGCTGTTCAGCCAGAATTTCTGTAGGCGCCATAATGGCAGCCTGAAAACCTGCTGCAACTGATTGAATACATGCGGTTGCGGCAACAATTGTTTTTCCTGAACCCACATCGCCCTGAACCAGACGCATCATAGGCTGACTTTTATCAACATCATTTAAAATAATCTTATTTACTTTTTGTTGCGCTTTTGTTAATTCAAATGGAAGTGATAAAATAAATTTATCCACTAATTTATTTTCTGACTTAAGACTAAATGCTCCCTGTTGTTGTGTTTTTTGACGAATAGATTGCAGGCTTAAAAACTGAACCAGCAGCTCTTCAAATGCCAGGCGCTGCTGTGTTTTATGTAAACCCTCAGCAAGCAAAGCAACATCAGCCTGCGCGGGCGGACGATGAACATAATGTAATGCATCAATTAATAATGGCATTTTAAATTGCTCTAAAACGCTTTCTGGTAATAACTCCTGCAAAACATTTTGCTGTTTAGTTAATGCTAAAACCTGGCCTGAGATTCTTCTTAACAGGGTTTGATGCACACCTTCTGTTGTTGGATAAACAGGGGTTAATGTTTCTTCAACCTGTTTTTCTTCATCCTGCATTAATAGCTGATATTCTGGATGCATCATTTCAATTGAAGAGCCACCATAACGCGCATCACCAAAACAACGAATACGCGCACCTGATATTAATTTTGATTGCTGTAATTTATTGAAATGAAAAAAACGCAATAGCACACCACCTGTACCATCAGCGACATAACACAGCAGCATGCGTCTGGTTTTTCCTTTTCTGGAAAATTTAACTTCAGTATGTTCAATAATGCCTTCTATGACTGCAGCATTGCCGGGACGTAAAGCGCCAATAGGAATTATTTTTGTGCGATCTTCATAACGATACGGCAGATGAAACAAAACATCCTGAATGGTTTCTATACCAATTTTCTGAAGATGTTCTGCAATGCGTGGCCCAACACCTTTAAGCTGGGTAATAGATAGTGTTTTCTGTTTAGCTTCCATGCCGATGCCAGATATCGTACTAGCCCAATTCCATAACAGCATCCATTTCTACAGCCGCACCCTTTGGCAACTCTGCTACACCAATGGCTGCACGCGCAGGATAGGGTTCTGTAAAATATTTGGCCATAACCTGATTAACTGTAGCAAAGTTACTTAAGTCTGTTAAAAACACATTTAGTTTTGCTATATCTGCAAAGCTCCCACCTGCGGCTTCTGTAATTGCCGAGAGATTTTTAAAAACCTGGTGAATTTGTTCTTCAACACTGGCATCAAGTAATTCCATAGTTTCAGGAATCAAAGGTATCTGCCCTGAAATATAAACGGTTGATCCAACTTTAACGGCCTGTGAATAAGTGCCAATTGCCTGTGGTGCTTTATCTGTCGATATTATTTCTCTAGTCATTAATTGCTCTCAAGGAAATTTACAAAAGGAAATATATTATTGTACTCTGAATATTCGCATAACTGCTTTTACTCGGCGCAGACGACGCATAATTTTTGCAAGATGATTTCTGCCCTGTACTGCCATCATAAATTCTATATTTGTTGACAGACCATCTCTATCTTCCACTTCAACATGCTCGATATTTGCACCTTCATCAGAAATAATAGTTGCCAGTCTTGCCAGCACACCTCTTTCATTTTTTACATGCAAATTAACGGGGCAGGTAAACTCATCGGTTAAGTCTTCAGCCCATTTTACATCAACAAAACGATCAGGCTCCATGCGTTCACGCACTATATTTTTACAGCCTTCCTGATGAACAACTATTCCTTTACCCTTGCTTAACATACCTACAATTTGGTCGCCTGAAATAGGATGACAACATTTTGCATACGACACCACCATGCCTTCAGTTCCCTGAATAGATAATGGTGCTAGTGTGTTCATTTCATCTGGCTGTTTATCATAATTATCAGGGTCATCCGGATACAATCGACGCACAACAAAATTCGCAGGACGGTTACCCAGACCAATATCTTCCAGCAACTGATTTAATGTTGTGAAACCATATTCTTCAAGCAGTGAATCAAAAACATCCTGTGAAAGTTCTTCAAATGTAATATTTTTATTTAACAGACAGCGTGTTAACAATCGTCTGCCCTGCAATATTGCTTCATCTGATTTTAAATTCTTTAGATAATGACGAATATTTGTTCTGGCTTTTGCTGTAACAACATAATTTAGCCATAGTGGATTGGGGTGTGCTGCATCCGAGGTAATAACTTCTACCGTCTGGCCACTATAAAGTGGCGTATTTAATGGTGCGAATCGATGATCTAATTTACAGGCAACACAGGTATTACCAACATCCGTATGCACGGCATAAGCAAAATCAACAGGCGTTGCATCACGCGGCAATTTAACAATGTCACCTTCAGGCGTATAAACATAAAGCTCATCAGGAAATAAATCGACTTTAACATTTTCCAGAAACTCAACTGAGTCACCGGCATTTTGTTGCATTTCCAGAATACCCGTTAACCATTCACGTGTTCTTGCCTGAACATCATATTCACCATCGGCATCACCTTCTTTGTATAACCAGTGCGCCGCTATTCCTGTTTCTGCAAAATTATCCATTTCAATTGTGCGTATCTGTATTTCAATAGGAATAGCATGTGGGCCAAATAAAATTGTGTGTAATGACTGGTAACCATTTTCTTTGGGTATTGCAATATAGTCTTTAAATTTTCCGGGGATAGGTTTAAATAAATTATGAACTGCGCCTAATACGCGATAACACTCATCAACAGAATCAACAATAACCCGCATACCATAAACATCAAAAATATTTTTGTATGCCAGATTTTTATTACGCATTTTTTGATACAAACTATAGGGATGTTTTTTTCGCGCTTTCACATCGGCTTCTATTTTCATATCTGCCAAACGTGTTCTTAATGCATTATCTATTTTTTTTATTAATTCTTTTCGATGCCCCCCCGTATGCGTTACAGCATGATCAAGAATACGGTAGCGCATGGGATTCATTGCGCGAAAACCCAGATCTTCTAATTCCAGTCTTAATGTATTAATACCTAAGCGTCTTGCTAAAGGCACATAAATATCTAACGTTTCTTTTGCAATTCTGCGACGTTTTTCAGGACGCATAATTCCAAGTGTGCGCATATTATGCAGACGGTCTGCCAGCTTGATCATAATAACGCGAAGATCACGCGCCATTGCCAGCAGCACTTTCTGTATATTGATCGCCTGCTGTTCTTTTTTATTTTTAAATTTAAATTCGGTAAGTTTACTTACACCATCAACAAGCTCGGCAACATCATCGCCAAAATTTTCTGCAACCTGTTCTTTACTAACATCGGTATCTTCTATCACATCGTGAAGAATTGCAGCAACAATGCTTTTGGAATCCATGTGCATTTCTGCAAGAATTCTGGCTACCGCAATGGGGTGATAAATATAGGGCTCACCGGTCTGTCGATATTGACCATCATGAGCATGAGCGCCAAAAAGATAGGCCTGATAAACTTCCCGCACCTGATCCTGCTGCATATAATCTTCAACGATTTTACAAAGATCAGAAATCAGAAAACGGGAGGGGTCTCCGTATAAATCCGTTACATCGGTGGGTGATTGCTCAGGATTTATTGCCATAGAAGTTATATTTCCTTACTAACCTCTTCATCAGTAACGATGTCTTCTAAAGCATGTTCCTGTGCAGAAACTTCATTTAATATTTCCGGGCCAATTTTAGATTCAGCAATTTCACGTAAAGCCAGAACGGTTGGCTTGTCATTATCTATTGATACCAGTGGCTCACCGCCCATAGCAATCTGGCGGGCGCGCTTTGCTGCAACTAATACCAAATGAAAACGGTTATCTACATGGGGTAAACAATCTTCTACTGTTAAACGTGCCATTTTATTCCTCTTAACTTTAGTTTGTTATCTGCAGGAGCGGCTAAAACCATTCCTGCATTTAATTTAATAATTCAATTAATAATTTTTCAAGGCTTCGCTCTTGCTGTAACTGACACAGGCGATTGGACTTGATAATACATTTTAGATCCTGCAATGCCTGATCAAAATCATCATTCACTACAAGATAGTCAAATTCCGCATAATGAGACATTTCATTTACGGCATCCAGCATACGGCGCTCAATAACATCATCATTATCCTGGCCGCGTTTCTGCAAACGCTCTTTAAGCGCTGCGGCTGACGGAGGCAAAACAAATATTGACTGGCTATCCTGTATTAATCGACGCACCTGTCGTGCACCCTGCCAGTCAATCTCCAGAATCACGTCTTTGCCATTTAATAACTGACGTTCAACATGCTGCTGCGATGTACCGTAATAATTGTCAAAAACTTTGGCATGCTCCAGAAAAGCACCGTGCTCCACCATAGATAGAAATGTCTCTTTATCAATAAAGTGGTAATCGGCACCTTCCTGCTCACCAAACCGCATGGGTCTGGTGGTGTGAGAAACGGATACCATAATACCTTTTGAATCAGATATTAGTTCCTTCACCAAACTGGTTTTGCCAGCACCTGAGGGCGCAGATATGATGTAAAGCGTGCCTTTACTCAAAGCAACAGCCTCTTTTTTTGACTCTAGCCGCTAAGGATAACTCATTTAATCTTAAATATGGAGAAAATCCAGATACTTTTATTCTTTTCAATACCTTATAGATGCCAGATGAACTGGCTGACGCTTCGCACCCCAGCTGCCAGCTTTGACTTCAAACACACCAGTCAATACTGTTCCACATTTATTGCAACAGCCTTTTTCATTTAAATTCCAGTCACTTAGCTCATACCAGTCACGACCAATAAGTTTCTCACCACAACTATGACAATAGGTACTTTCACCCCCCTCATCATGCACATTGCCGGTATAGGCATAACGCACACCATTTTGCAGCGCAATTTTTCTTGCTCGGGTTAATGTTTCCATAGGCGTAGGTGGAATATCCTGCATTTTAAAATCAGGATGAAATGCGGTGAAATGCATGGGCACATCTGCCCCCAGCTTTTCAACAACCCACTGTGTCATTTCATTTAACTCTTTATCAGAATCATTTTTTCCAGGTATAAGCAATGTGGTCAATTCAAACCAGACATCTGTTTCATGCTTAAGATATTCCAGTCCATCCAGCACAGGCTGCATATGGCCACCGGTTAACTTATGATAAAAATCTTCAGTAAACGCTTTTAAATCTACATTGGCTGCATCCATAGCCGCATAAAATTCCTTTCTGGGTTCTTCACAAATATAGCCTGCTGTTACTGCTACAGTTTTTATATCCAGCTCATGACATGCTGCGGCTACATCAATAGCATATTCATAAAATATCACCGGGTCGTTATAGGTAAACGCCACGCTGCGACAGTTTAATTCTTTGGCTACTCGGGCAATTTTTTCTGGTGAGGCTGCATCACACAAAATATCCACTTCACGTGACTTGCTAATATCCCAGTTCTGACAAAATTTACAGGTTAGATTACAGCCCGCTGTACCAAAAGACAGTATGGGTGTGCCAGGTAAAAAATGATTTAAAGGTTTTTTCTCTACAGGATCGATACAAAAACCACTGGATCGCCCATAAGTAGTTAACACAATCTGATTATTTTCATTAGCGCGCACAAAGCACAGGCCTCGCTGACCTTCTTTAAGTTTGCAGTAACGCGGGCACAGATCACACTGAACTCGATTATCATCAAGTTTATGCCAGTATTTTGTTGCTATAGTATTTTTATCCATATAATAAAAGTGGTGATTAATTTTTAAATTGCAATTGCAAGTTTCATCCTCATATTTATTATATTATCGAAAGATAATGAATGCCTACTGCATACTTATTTGCGTGTCATCTTCACACGCAAGAACGGCTCTCAAATAACTGGAGATCCAGATGAACAATATACGCCCAGCCGCTGTCGCTGGTATGTTTTATCCCGGTGATGCTAACCAGCTTAGCCAGGATATAGAAAAATACCTTGCATCGTCTCAGGTTACTATTTCACCTCCCAAAGCCATTATTGCCCCGCATGCCGGTTATATTTATTCAGGATCAATAGCAGCCAGTGCTTATGCCAGCCTGATTCCTGTAAAAGATAAAATAAAAAAAGTTGTTCTGCTGGGTCCTGCTCACAGAATGTCTTTTAGAGGATTAGCTGCACCTTCTTCAGATGGCTTTGCTACACCACTGGGTGTAGTGGCAGTTGACCAGCAGGCTATTGAACAAATCACCCACTTACCCCAGGTCACAGTAATGGATATCGCTCATGAGCAGGAACACAGCCTTGAAGTTCATATCCCTTTTTTACAAACAGTTTTAGATGACTTTGAACTTATTCCTCTGCTCGTGGGTGATGCCAGCGCAGAAGATGTAGCCGAAGTTTTGCAACAACTTTGGGGTAATAATGAAACCTTAATTGTCATAAGCTCAGACTTAAGTCACTACAAAGATTACGCCACAGCACAACAAATGGACAGAACAACATCTATCGCGATTGAGCACCTGCAACCAGAACAGATACATTATGATATGGCCTGTGGTCGCAATCCTGTTAACGGTCTGTTGGTGCTTGCAAAACAAAAATGCTTAAAAGCACAAACTTTAGATTTGCGTAATTCAGGCGACACCGCAGGCCCTAAAGATCGTGTAGTAGGATATGGTGCTTATGTCTTCCACTGATTTAAATATTAATGAAAAAAATATTTTAATGGATATTGCCAGACAATCTATTCACCACGGATTAG
>CAZFUY010000091.1:8904-12069 GCA_964522445.1 uncultured Thiotrichaceae bacterium
TTAATTTTAGAACATGGATATAACAAAGGTACATTTTTACCCTCTGTATGGGAAAGTCTTCCCCAGGCTAAAGATTTTTTACAGCACTTAAAAATGAAGGCCGGGTTGCCCGGCAACTTCTGGAGTGATGATATTAAAATAAGTCGTTATAAAACTATTTCTATTCCCTGAATTTTTATACATAGAAAGCTTTACACGAAACAAATCCCGTCATCCCAGTATGCTTTTAAGCCGGGATCCAGCGGTCTAAAACTTTAAAATCACTAGATACCTGCCAGGAGCATGCAGGTATGACGAAAATGCAGTTAGTTTCTATAACCTGTTCTCATGCAAAGACCCCATATAAAAAATTACAGATCTATTTTTAATTCTTATTACTATTCAATAAAGCCACTATCTCATTAGCGGGCACCGGACAACTAAAATAAAAGCCCTGAACCTCATCACATCCCTGTTCCTGCAAATAAACCAGCTGATCTTTTGTTTCTACACCTTCTGCAAGTACCTGTAATTTCATACTATGGCCAAGCGCAATAATTGAAACAATCATATCGGCATCTTCTGAATTAGTTGTTATATCCTGAACAAAAGAACGGTCAATCTTTAACCTGTCCAGTGGAAAACGCTGAATATAACTCAATGAAGAATAACCCGTACCAAAATCATCAATAGAAAGCCCAATACCCATTTGATGAAGTTCATACAAGGTATCCGAAATAGCTAAAGTATCGTGCATAATAATACTTTCTGTCAGCTCCAGTTCCAGATCAATCGGATTAATACCTGTTTCTTCCATGATATTTCCTATTACTTTTTCCAGCCCCGGTTTGCGGAACTGACGGGTAGATAAATTAACCGCCATCCTTATGGGTGTATAACCGGCATCTATCCATTCTTTCTGTTGTCTACAGGCAGTTTCTAAAACCCACTCACCCATTGGAACAATTAAACCTGTTTCTTCTGCTACAGGAATAAATTTTTCAGGGCTCACCATACCCATTTCAGGATGCTTCCAGCGAAGCAAGGCTTCAACGCCTATTATTCTTTCATCCCTCAATGAATATTGTGGCTGGTAATATACGTGTAATTCATTTTTCTCCATTGCCTGGCGTAAACAGGTTTCTATATTGAGGCGTTCCGTGGCATTTCTTGTTAATGCCGGCGTATAAAACTGATAGGTATTGCGCCCTTCTGACTTAGCTCGATACATAGCAGCATCCGCATTACGCAGTAACACTTCAGGTTCCTTACCATCATATGGAAATATACTGATTCCAATGCTAGCACCGATAAATACTTCCTGATCCTCAATAAGAAAGGGGGATGAAAAAAGACTTAATGTATTCTCAGCAACCAGTGCAGCATCCTGCTTACTTTTTAATGAACCAACAATAATGACAAACTCATCACCCCCAAGGCGTGCAATGGTATCCTCTTTACGAAGGCTATCATAAATTCGTTTAGCAACCTGCTGTAATAAACTATCTCCCTTTGCATGCCCCATGGAATCATTTACATTTTTAAACATATCCAGATCAAGAAACAAAACAGCAACCTGATATTTATCACGGCCCGCCATTTCCAGCTCATGCTCCATTCGAGCATGACACAATAGACGATTGGGAAGGTTAGTTAATGGGTCATGGTGAGCCAGATATTCAAGCTTGCTCTCGGTTTCTTTTATATTACTAATATCAGTAAAAACACCAATATGGTAAGTAAGCTTGCCATGAATATCTCTAAAAGTATTTATACTCAGTAATTCAGTATAAATTTCTCCATTTTTTCGTCGATTCCATATTTCCCCTCGCCAGCGTCCTGTTTTCTCAATCGAACACCACATAGAGGCATAAAACTCATCATCATGGTGTCCTGATTTCAGAATTGAAGGATCTTTTCCAACAACTTCTTCTTCGCTGTAACCTGTAACATCAGTAAATGCACGGTTAACGCTAACAATTCGATGCTCTGTATCCGTAATAATGATGCCTTCTGATGTATTCTCAAAAACAACCGCGGCTTGCTGAAGATCCTGATGATTATGGTCAATTTCACTGACCATATGATTAAAACCTTCTACCAGCATCTGCAATTCTTTAAATGGAGATGAGATACTGGAAGGCGTATAGTCTTGCATGCCTACACGTTTGAAATCAGCCGATATTGCATCAATAGGCTTAACAACTCGCCTTACTGTATATATCCCCATCCCCAAAAGAAACATAACAGCAATAACTGTTCCTATAGCCAGCTTAAACAATAGCCTGCGAATCGGTTGCAATACATATTCATAATCAACCTCAGTAACAATACCCAGGCCAATATCATCCACCAGTGACAGATTGCCAAATACCTGTCTCCCCACCAGGCCTTTGTATGCTTTATCACGTTGCCACTCTTCACCTTTTATAGAGGCTTTAACCACCGGCAAATGTGCAACTGAATCACCCACCTCATAATCAGTATCATCTGGCACAGTCAGTAATAAACCAGCAGAATCGACCAGATAACTATTCACCTTTTCCCGCTGTAGATGGGGCAGCAGATCTTGCCAGAGTGTGCTGACATCCACATAAGCCACTAGTACAGCTAGCGGTTTCTCAATTGGGCCGACCGGAACTGATAGTTTAAAAAACATGCCTTCAGGATGAAAACTCACCTGACTGATATAGGGCTTACCCTGTAATGGGTGCCTTATTTCATCTGGTAAGTCACGAATAGTGTATTGCCAGTGCGACAATAATGCTGAATGCTGCTCTGCCATTGTCAAATAATTAACATGGGGTTCCAGCCTTGTAATAATCTGCCCATCTTTTCCAACAATAAGTAGTAGATGTACAGAAGGCTCACGGCTTATTACCCTGGCAAGTAAGTCCTCAAGCAGTTTACTGTCTTTATCTCGCGCCAGGGTATAAGCCATGGGATCACTTTTATTTTCAAGCAGTGTTTCCAGACGCAACACTTCCTGTTTTACATGATCAACCGCCAGCTCACCAAAATATTCTTCCTCTAAAAAATGTTTTTCCAGTAATAGCCGGTAATATATGGTAGTGCCCCAGACAAGCATTAATAGCGAAGGAATCACAGCTGCCAGCAAAATCAGGCTATACCAGGTTTTTTTAAGTGATAGTTTAAATCTCATGTCGCTGAATATCCCCATTTAAT
>CAZFUY010000092.1:0-10013 GCA_964522445.1 uncultured Thiotrichaceae bacterium
GGGCGTTCACAAGTAAGCGAACGTTTAGTTTAAAAAAGCCCCCGCCTGTCGGGGGTTTTTTTTCACAGCAAATTGCCTGTGATAATTTTAAAAACAAAAGATTTTTCACCACAGAGGACTCTGAATTAATCAGTCTTCTTTGCTGAAAAATTTTGTCAAAAAGGTATTAACAATGACTGACATAGATATAGAACAATACAAAATAACCAAAGAACCTTTTTATGAAATACAGGATGATGAAGTGGTTTTATATGAAGCCGCTTACTCTGCGCGTTTACCTGTAATGATAAAAGGGCCAACCGGTTGTGGTAAGTCACGCTTTATTGAACACATGGCGTGGAAACTGGGGCGACCTCTTATTACAGTTGCCTGTAATGAAGATATGACCGCTTCAGATTTAGTGGGGCGTTATTTACTGGATGCAAATGGTACTCGCTGGTTAGATGGTCCCTTAACCATCGCCGCACGTATTGGCGCTATTTGTTATCTGGATGAAATTGTAGAAGCTCGTCAGGATACCACTGTTGTTATCCATCCCCTTACAGACCACCGTCGTCAGTTACCTTTAGATAAGAAAGGAGAACTGGTGGATGCGCATGAAGATTTTCAGCTGGTTATTTCTTATAACCCTGGCTATCAAAGTTTAATGAAAGATTTAAAACAATCGACCAAACAACGTTTTAGTGCGCTGGATTTTGATTACCCAGATTCAAAAACAGAAGCCTCAATTGTTGTTAAAGAAGCCGGCACAGACGAAGACACAGCAACTAAATTAGTGAAGATTGCACATGCGGCACGCAACCTGAAAGGTCACGGCCTGGATGAAGGCATTTCGACTCGTCTACTGGTTTACGCCGCAAATTTAATGAACAAAGGCATTGAAGCTAAAGCGGCCTGCCGCATGGCACTGGTTCGCCCCATTACAGACGATGCAGATATTCGTAGCACTTTAGATCATGCTATTGATAGTATTTTTGGTTAAAAAATAACAGAGTTAACCACAGGAAATACAGAGGGCAGAGAAAAGAATTTCTGGTTACTGTGCGCCCTGTGATTTAAAAAACTATGACAACAGAATATCCGCAATACCGTGAAAAACTCAAATGCAGCTTCGAACAGATCGAAGAATGTTTTGATGACTATATTCAGGATGCACTGCGCAATTTAAGCAATAAAGGCGTAGAAGATTACCTGTCTGGTGCATCACTTATCTGCATGATTGGCCGTGGCTGGGAACCAGTATCCATTTATCTGGAAGAAATGCCCGAGATGGCTCATCGTTTAGGCGAACCCATTCTGGAAATTATTTCCAAATGTGTGTGGGATATGTCACGCACGCCCAACGGCAAAGCCATCCCCCCCTTTATGCAATGCCTGCCCGAAGCATCTCGTCGACTGGGCACGCTGGAACAGATGCAGCATTTTCTCAATATTCTTTTCGATATGATGGAGACCACAACAACATCTGTTCATGGCCACCACAAAACGCATTCCAGTCAGGGGTTTCTTGTTTTATTAGATCAGATACCCTATCTGTTAAACCAGCTATCACTAGAAGGCTTAAAAAACTGGATTGAATACGGCACACGCAATTACAACAATCACCCCGAGCGCCAGAAAGATTATTTCAGCTTACAGTCTGCTGACAGTAAAGCCATGTTACAGCGTGAACGCCATGGCACTTTATATATGGACAATGAGCGCCAGCTGGATATGTATTTACGTGGCATGTGGGAAGATGAATCTTACTTTGTGCCTTATTCACTCGGCTTCGATGAGCTAAGAAAACCCATCCCATACTACGATCATCTGGGCATTCGTGTACCCGATGTTTACGATGAATTAAATGGCGTATCTGGAATTGATCGCTACCGCATCACCATTGCACATATCGCCGCTCACCGTAGATGGACAACGGCCATCATCGCGGATAATTTTAGCCCTTACCAGCGCATCGCTATCGAACATCTGGAAGATTCACGCGTTGAATATTTAATGCTAAAAGAATATCCCGGCATGCGTAAGCATTTGCTGGCTTTGCATCCCGCACCTGTAGAAGGCGATTGCAATACCGAAAAAGAGTCCTGCATCCGTCATCGTCTGGCGATGTTATCTCGAGCCATTCTGGATGAGAACCATGGTTATAAAAATGAATATATTTTAGATTTTGTAAAACAGTTTTATAAAGCGGTTGAGGATGATGGCAGCAGCACAAAAGTTATGGCTGATATGGCTATTTTATTTGTCGCTCGCACCCGCCTGCAAAGCGATCAATTGCCTAAAGTTCGTTTTGAAAATACCGAAGTCGATTACCGTGATGACAACCGTCACATGTGGATGTTTATTGAAGAAGGCGATGAAGAAGAAGCCTTTGAAGACAACCGCGATGTTGAGCCAGAAGAACTGGACAGCGATGGCCTGCCCCCTCGCCATTATCCAGAATGGGATTATGCCACCCATACATTTAAACCAGACTGGGTAAGTTTATATGAATCAGTACACCCATCCAGTAATGCTGCCGATATTGATGCCATACTGGATAAACACAAAGCACTGGCCAAGCAGCTAAAACAAATTCTGGACATGCTCAAACCACAACAGCTTGTACGTGTACGCTATCAGGAAGAAGGCAGCGAACTGGATTTAGATATTGCCATTCGCTCACTGATAGATTACAAATGTGGCGCACAACCAGACCCTCGCATAAACATGAGCCACAAACATGATGGCCGCGATATTGCTGTTATGTTACTGGTTGATTTATCTGCATCACTCAATGATGTTGCCGAAGGCTCTGACCAGAGCATTTTACAACTCAGTCAGGAAGCCGTATCATTATTAGCCTGGACTATCGAACAACTGGGCGATAAATACGCTATTGCAGGCTTTCATTCTGATACTCGGCATAATGTTCGCTACTACCATATTAAAGGCTATAGCGAAAAATTTGATGACACGGTAAAAGGGCGGCTAGCTGCTATGGATGCAGGCTATTCGACTCGCATGGGCGCAGCGATTCGCCATGCATCTCATTATCTGGAAGCGCAGAAGGCAGATAAAAAATTACTGCTTATTCTTACCGATGGTGAACCTGCTGATATTGATGTTGATGACGACCAGTATTTAATCAGTGACACAAAAAGAGCCGTAGATGAAGTTTCATCCAAAGGCATGTACAGTTACTGTATTAGCCTGGATAAAAAAGCGGATGAATACATACAGGATATTTTTGGCCCAGGTGGCTACACCGTTATAGATAATATAGAAAAATTACCTGAGAAGTTACCATTGCTATTTACAGCTTTAACATCATAAAAAGAAATTCACCACGGAGACAGTATGTTCTTAAAACTTCTACGCAATGGCCTTGGTCAACTGGTTATTTTTATTGATTTTATTACTCGCCCTAAAAAAACCATCCGCAGCGAAGAAGAACAGACACGAATCAATAAAGAAACTCAAAATCTATCTTTATATCAATTTCATGCCTGCCCTTTCTGTGTAAAAACACGGCGCACAATTCGACAGCTAAATTTAAATATTGAATACCGTGATGCAAAAAATAATTTAGCATACAGAAACGAACTGGAAACGGAAGGCGGGGAAATAAAAGTACCGTGCCTGCGCATAGAAGAAAATGGTAATATTAAATGGATGTATGAATCAGACAGCATCATTGAATATCTAAATAAAAGATTTAATAATGCAGCATAGCGAATCAGCCCTGAAATAAAGGGCATACAAAACACATCAGAGCGGAGACAGGAATATGTCAAAAGAATGGCTCGCCAGTTACCCAGAAGGAACGCCCGCAGAAGCGGACATAACAGCTTATACATCATTAGTCGAAGTGTTTGAGCAAAGCTGCAATAAATATAGCGATAAACCCGCTTTCTGCAACTTCGGTAAAACAATCAACTACAGTGAACTGGATCAGTTAAGCAAAGATCTGGCTGCTTTCCTGCAACAAAAGCTGGGCATGAAAAAGGGCGACAAAATCGCCATAATGATGCCCAACCTTTTACAAAATCCCATTTCTATATTTGCAGCACTACGTGCTGGCCTTATCGTTGTTAATACCAACCCCTTATACACTGCCGACGAATTAAGTCATCAACTTAATGATTCCGCTGCTACAACTATTATTATTTTAGAAAACTTCGCCCATGTACTGGAAAAAGTTATTGATAAAACGCCTGTAAAAAATATCATTATCACTCGTATGGCAGATATGATTTCTTTTCCAAAATCTTTCATTATTAATGCCGTAGTAAAACATATTAAAAAGATGGTTCCAGATTTTAATATAGCAGACAGTATCAGTTTCAAACAGGCACTTTCTACGGGCAATCAATGTCCGTTCACACACACAGAAATAACACTGGAAGACATTGCCTTTTTACAATACACCGGCGGCACTACAGGCATTGCCAAAGGTGCAATTCTGACTCATGGAAATATGGTTGCCAACCTGCAACAAATATCACCCTGGATCGAGCCCACTACAAAAAAAGGTGAAGAAATAATTATCACAGCACTGCCGCTGTATCATATTTTTTCTTTACTGGCTAACTGCATGTTCTTTATGAAAATCGGTGCATTGAATTATCTCATCACCAACCCAAGAGACATGAAAGGCTTTGTAAAAGAATTGAAAGGCGTTCGCTTTACAGCCATTACAGGTGTAAACACTTTATTTAATGGCCTGCTCAATACCGAAGGTTTTTCAGACATTGATTTTTCAGCATTGAAGTTAACATTAGGCGGCGGCATGGCCGTTCAGAAAACTGTTGCTGAACGCTGGAAAAAAGTAACAGGCCAACCATTACTGGAAGCTTACGGTTTAACAGAAACATCTCCGGCAGTTTGTGTCAGCCCAACATACCAGACAACTTACAATGGAAAGATAGGCCTGCCCTTACCTTCTACCGATGTTTCTATACAAAATGATAAAAATGAATTATTAGCCACGGGTGAATCTGGTGAAATCTGTGTTCGTGGCCCACAGGTCACACAGGGATATTATAATCGCCCCGATGAAACCGCCAAAGTATTTGATAAAGATGGATGGTTTCATACTGGCGACATAGGTTTTATGGATGAGAAAGGTTATTTTGAAATTGTAGATCGCAAAAAAGATATGATTCTGGTTTCAGGATTTAATGTTTACCCGAATGAAGTTGAAGCCGTTATTGCTTCACATCCTGACGTTCAGGAAGTGGGTGTTATTGGTATACCTGATGATGAATCAGGCGAGAGTGTCATGGCAGTTATTGTCAGCAATAATAAAAGCTTAACACTTGATGATATTCGTAACCATTGTGAAAAACACTTAACACGTTATAAATTACCCAGGCGTGTAGAATTTGTTGATGAAGTACCGAAAACAAATGTTGGTAAAATTTTACGCAGAAAATTGCGTGAACAGTTTGTTTAGAAAATTGAACCTGATTTGCTCGGGGTCAGACTTCGCTTTTTAAGCTCTGGCCCCCTCGAAGTGACGCGGTAAATTTACTTCGTACAGCTATAGTGGTATCACAACGGGGACAGAGCGCCAAAAAGCGGCGGTCTTTCCCCAGGCAAAATAACGGCAAGCTGCTTTCTACTGGTTCAGGTAAAATTATTTGATCGCGGCTAAAGCCGTTCCTACAATAAACAATAAAACGTGCTTTAATTTTCTCTGCGTCTCCGCGTCAAATCTTTTGATTTTATCAACTACTTATATCTTTCAACCAGGCTTCCATAAACACATTTCCATAAACATCCATTTCATACGCATACTTTTTAGTATCTTCACGTAACTGTTCAACAGATACGCCTTCTGATTGCTCAATTTCCAGAGCATGACCAATAAACCAGCGTTCCATACCATGTGGAGTTACTTCGGGATGAAACTGCAAAGCCAGACATTTTTTCTTCCAGGAAAACGCCTGGTTACTTACTGCATCCGTTGATGCAAGATGAACAGCTCCTTCTGGAATATCAAAGGTATCACCATGCCAGTGCAATACAGGCGTAAATTCTTTTGACAAATGTTTTAATGCTGATTGCTGGCCTTCATTAGTTAACTGTAACTCTTTCCAGCCAATTTCTTTTTGTGGTCCGGGATAGACTTCTGCACCCAATGCACGAGCCATTAACTGTGCGCCTAAACATATACCTAATGTTGGCAGATCAGATTTTAATCGCGTTCTTAGTATTTCTATTTCATCCATTATAAAAGGATAATTAGCTTCATCATTAGCACTAATGGGCGCGCCTAATACAATAAGTAAATTAGGCACTAAAGGCTCTATCCATGTTAACTCATCCATTCCCGCTTCCAGATAACGCACCTGATAACCGGCACTGATAAGTGTTCTCTCAAACAAACCCAAATCTTCGAATGCCAGATGGCGAATAACTAATGCAATTTTCAAAATGGCATCCCTAAATGATTTAAAGAGGCACTATGATAATTTAGCTTTAAATTATTTACTAGAGACCTCTGCTAATTATTTAAGCTAAAAAAAAGCCCTGTATCAAAAGATACAGGGCAATATGACCACACTTAAATTATTTTTATAATGCAGGTTTTAAGTTCTTAGAACACGTACTGAGTCTGAATGAATAGCTCATCTTCATTACTGTTAGCTACACCATTAAGGTTTTCACCCATGCGATATGATAACTGAACTTTTATATGATGCTTCTGGATAAACCAGTTAGCGCCTACTGAAGTACGATTCCATGTTTCCGCATAATTATCTGCATCCATTGTCTGATAACCCATCACTAATTCAACGGTATTTGGCACTATCATATAACCACCTTCAACACTCATTGTTTCAAGCGTGGTTTTACCATTTCTATAAATACCGTTAGTGATAGATGGATCAACTGTCTCTGCATCAAATGTATTGTACTGTGCATCAACAGATACTCCGTTACCACGATAAGCACCACTTACCTCTATACCTGTTACAGAATCAACAGGAGATTTAGTTGCGCTGGCAACATTATTATCATCATCATTGCTCCAGTTAAATACACCAAAACCAATGCTTGATTTGCTATCGCCTTTGAAGTCACCCTGACTAAATTTAGCCTTACCATTTAGATGATATTCAACACGACCACCTAACATCCAGCCTTCATTAAAATCTGAATTTGCATTCACCGCTGTATCAAAATCCAGTTTCTTATTATCTGGATCGATATTACCTTCAACCAGTGCTGCACCCCAGGAGATAGTCTTGCCTGAAGATTCAATATGAATACCCGTCTGACGATCAGGCGAGCCATAGTTATGATCACCCACAAAGGTTCTTTCTACTAACTGCTGCTTCTTCGAAGACGTTATCTGCTCACGGGAAAATGGGAACATTTTATTACCCATGCTCACTTTTATACCTGACTCAGATTTATATTGCATATAGGCATCTTTGATTGCCATTTCATTACTGCCATCTGCTTTACCCATATCCCACTGGAATTTACCTTTCCAGTTTTTATGTAAGCTGCCTTCAATATATGGACGGAAACGACGGAAAAATACTTCATCTGTACTACTGCTACCGTCAGGCTTTACCTGATGATATTGTAATTGTATACGACCACCTAATTTTACATATTTGTCACCATCTTTATATTTAACACCTGCCAGTGAAACAGATGGCAACGCAATGACCAACATTGCCGCACAGATTTTTCTACTCAGTATTGTCTTATTCATTAAATTTACTCCACTACTCTCTAGTTAATTCAAACTCATAAATTTCGATGGCGAGATTCTAATAAGTGATTATTACAATGAGATGACAGCAGCATTTAAGAAATATGACAGCAGGTATTATCTATAATGATCTTTTTATGACCAACTTATTACGACTAAATATAGTCGCTAACAGTATAGTCAAGTACAATATTGTTTTTAATATCTAATACACTATGACTATGAGCAGCCTGCACACCAGCCAACTAAAAAGCCTGAAACTAATTCACAAAGGCAAAGTACGCGATAATTATGACATTGACGACAAACACATGCTGATTGTTACCACAGATAGAATCTCAGCATTCGATGTCATTATGCCAACACCTATTCCTGAAAAAGGTAGCATTCTTACTTCGGTAACTCGCTTCTGGCTAAACAAACTGGGGCATATATTACCCAATCAATTAACCGATATATCACTGGAACAGGTATTGCCTGATGCTAACGAACGCACCCCTGTTGAATCACGCGCCATGGTAGTAAAAAAGTTAAAAGCATTACCCGTTGAAGCTATTGTACGAGGCTATATTATTGGCTCTGGCTGGAAGGACTACCAGAAGACAGGTTGTGTCTGCGGCATCCAGTTACCCGAAGGCCTTCAAATAGCCGATAAATTACCCGAAGCCATTTACACGCCTTCCAGTAAAGCCGATGTGGGTGAACATGATGAAAATATTGATTTTGATGCAACCGTAAAGCTGCTGGGAAAAGACATGGCACAGCAGGTAAAGGATGCCAGCTTACGTTTATATAAAGAAGCAGCAGACTACGCGCTGCAACGAGGCATTATTATTGCCGATACAAAATTTGAATTTGGTGTGGATGAAAATAATCAACTGGTTTTAATTGATGAAGTACTAACACCCGATTCATCTCGCTTCTGGCCTGCCGACTTATACAAACCTGGCAGCAGTCCGGTCAGTTTTGATAAACAGTTTGTACGTGACTATCTTGAATCACTGGACTGGGATAAAACAGCACCCGGGCCAGAACTACCCGATGAGATTATTAATAAAACTTCCGAGAAATATCAGGAAGCTTTGGAGAGGCTAACAAAGTCATAAGTCTTATATTAAAGCAGTCAGGCCATACCTGTTTGTTTTTTCTTTTGACTTACGACCGACAACTTACGGCTTATGACTTAAAATGAAAGGCATATTTATAACAGGCACAGATACCCATGTAGGCAAAACCTATATCGCAACTTTACTGGCTCGACAATTACTACAACAAAACATCAATGTCATCCCCAGAAAACCAGTTGAATCAGGATGCACACGTGATGGTGGCGAACTTATCCCGAGTGATGCACTGGCCTTAAAAAACGCATCCGGTTATTCAGGCAGCCTTGCCCAGGTTTGCCCTTACCGTTTTGAACCCCCTATTTCTCCTTTACGTGCAGCACATTTGGCTCATCAGGCATTAACAACTTCAAAAGTTGCTGGGGCCTGTGTTGATAATATTGATACTGAAAATGATTTTCTTTTAGTAGAAGGCGCAGGTGGATTTTATACACCTTTATGTGAAGATGGGCTTAATGCTGATTTAGCACAGGCTCTGAATTTACCGGTGATACTGGTTGCAGAAGACAAGCTGGGTTGTATTAATCATGTATTATTAAACACCCAGGCTATTAAAACACGAAAACTAAAACTCATGGCCGTTGTATTAAATCGTATAGACGATTTTAAAGAGAATAAATATATGAACAATCAGGAGGATCTTCATAGTTTATTGAGCTGCCCGGTGCTAGTACAGGACAACAATTCAAAAAACATTAATGAAGATTTACTGAAAATTATTTTACCTGAGAAAAAATAAATATCACCGCAGGTTTGCCTTTAGCATTAACAGTAAATTCAGATTATTAAAAATTCTTTTTAAATAAAGCCCAACTTGCAAAAACACCTAATGTAAAATTAGATTTCTGAGCAACTAACGGACTCTCTTTATAAACTGCTGCGCTAATATCAGAGTAAATAACAAACATGCCCAGTGTCATATCATTATGAACTGCTTTTAGTTTTATTCTATATTGCCAGCCGCCATAACCTGCTTTTGCATCAAACGCCGATCTGTTTGCCGTCACATATTGTGTGTCAACAGAATAAAAATAATCGTGGTAACCTTCTGTTGCATAAAGCAATCGCAACTGGTGATCCATTTCCCATCGGTAATTTTTTTTCCATTCTTTAAACCAGTGCAATGTAGGTTCTAAACGCCAGCCTAAAATATCTGCTTCAGAAAAATCTGTCGC
>CAZFUY010000092.1:10113-11961 GCA_964522445.1 uncultured Thiotrichaceae bacterium
ACATCCTGTACATAACAGCTCCTGCGCTTCCATGCGCCCGCTGAATACCGTACATCCTGTACATAAAAATAGGGCGCATAAAATATGCGCTCTATTTTTATGTAACATCCAGTAATTCAACTTCAAAAATTAATGTGGCATTCGGAGGAATAACACCACCTGCACCGCTAGCACCATAACCCATCTCTGCTGGAATTGTCAGCTTGCGTTTGCCACCAATTTTCATGCCGGCAAAACCTTCATCCCAGCCTTTAATAACCTGACCAACACCCAGTGTAAAACTAAATGGATCATTACGGTCAAGACTGGAATCAAATTTTGTGCCGTCTTCTAACCAGCCTGTATAATGTACAACAATAACCTGATTAGCGACTGCTTCCGCACCATCACCTTCCTGTAAATCTTCAATTACCAGTTCAGTCATTATTTTTCTCCCACGTGATTGTTCAAATATTCTTGTTTCATCGATTTAACCAGTGACACTAATAATACCAGTGCCAATAAATTCGGCAATGCCATTAATATATTCGTGACATCTGCAATATTCCATACCAGCTTCAGTGGCACAATTGCTCCCACAACAATAAGACCCGTGTAGATTACCCGATATGGTAGTACGGCTTTCTCTCCAAATAAAAATCGAGCACTGCGATCACCATAATAAGACCATGCAATAATGGTTGAAAAAGCAAACAGTGCCAGACTAATGCCAACAATAACACCTCCTGATTCACCCACCGCCGTACTAAAAGCATAAGCAGTTAGAGAAGCGCCTTCTACACCTTCGGGCGCAGTTTCATAAGCACCTGTTACAACAATGGCCAGCCCTGTCATGCTACAAATCACTAATGTATCAATAAAGGGCTCCATCATCGCCACTAAACCTTCACGAACAGGCTCTTTAGTCGCAGCGGCTGCATGTGCCATGGGTGATGAGCCTAAACCGGCTTCATTGGAGAATAATCCCCTCGCAACACCCCAACGTATTGCCTCACCGACTGCTGCACCCCCGACAGACCAGGGGTTCAAGGCATGATTTAGAATAGTCATAATGGCTTGAGGAATTTCAGAGAAATTCATTATCAGCACCACAAAAGCAACAGAAATATAGGCCATGGCCATAAATGGCACAATGATACTGGCAACCTTTGCAATTCGTTTAACACCACCCAGTATCACCAGCCCCACTACTATCGACATGATTACACCAATCAACCAGGCATAGGGTTTCAGCTCAGGTTCTACAAATAAAAGCCCATCCACCACTGAATTGACCTGTACCAGATTACCAATACCAAAAGAAGCAATTATGGCAAATAGAGCAAACGCTGCTGCCGTTCGCTTCATATTCAAACCATGAAGCAAGGTATACATAGGGCCACCGGCTACTTCACCTCGATCTATTTCTCGAAACTTCACAGCCAGAGTGCTTTCAGTAAATTTTGTTGCCATACCCAGAAATGCAGTAACCCACATCCAGAACAACGCGCCCGGCCCACCTAAACTAATCGCGGTTGCCACACCGGCTATATTTCCTGTTCCTACCGTTGCAGACAATGCCGTAGATAAAGCCTGAAAATGAGTAACTTCCCCGGGGTCTTCCTTACAGGTATAACGACCTCGAATAATAGACAATGAATGCCTGAAACCTTTTATCTGCACAAACTGGAGTTTTAATGTTAAATACAAGCCAACGCCTAAAAGAACAGCCAGGGTAATCCAGCTTCCCCATAACAAACCCGATAACTTACCTGTGATATCTGTCAGTTGCTCTAGCATACAAAACCTTTTATTAGAGACCTTTGCACGAAACAAACCCCGTCATCCCGGTATGCTTTTAAGCCGGGA
>CAZFUY010000093.1:0-11902 GCA_964522445.1 uncultured Thiotrichaceae bacterium
ACCGGACTTTTAATCCGATGGTCCCGCGTTCGAGTCGCGGACGGCCCACCATACAAATCAAAAGCCTGGCAGAAATGCCAGGCTTTTTTGTGAGAATATAATTAATATGAGGGCTATGCATGATGCTAATCCTGTCATCCCGGTATGCTTTTGAGCCGGGATCTAGTGTTTTAAAGCGCTAAAAGCGTGCGGGATAAAATTGCTGTTCAGTTTTATTGGTTGCATAAAAAAACCCAGCTCATTGAGCTGGGTTTTTTTGTTATCGATTTAAGTCTAATGAGACTATTTACGAATACCAGGACCATTTAAGACCAGTCCATTGCTCATATAAGTATGGAAATATTCCAGAGAGCGATACTCCTCACTTTGAGCTTTAAAGGGTTTGGCACGAACCTGTTTGTTACAGCCGCCGTAACGACGGTGTAATGTACCCATGCCATCACCTGATTTGCTTACCAAAGACCATTTGTTACGATAAACAGGGAAATGAGAGGTATGACCCAAAGCCGGGCTTAAAATATCAGCACGGATTTTATTGCCTGCATTGTAATAATGGCAATCAGCACATGACATGTTTAACTGACCACGTTTGGCGTAGAAGTGTTTTTTACCGCGTTCATACCATTTCATTGATTCAGCTGAATCAGTAATTTTTACATTACCTTTTTTGCCTCTTGATTTGTATGCAATGTAAGCTGTTAAATGAGTCATTGCGCCTTTTTTCCACTTCAGTGGTTTTTCACCATTGGCTTTACGGCACTCATTAACAGCCATTTCTAAAGTGACAACTTCACTACGCTTTGAGTCAAAATAAGGGTAGTTCTGTTTTATCCCCCTTTGGGCTTTTGGAAAGCAGCTGGAGTATGTTTTGCCATTTTTAAAAGGTTTGTTAAATAAGTCTTCACCTTTGTCGATATAAATTTCGTAAGGGGGGAATTCTTCAAATGCTTCCCATTGATCACGAGATGCTCTATCGACGGAATATACGCCATTAGTGAAATCCTGTAATGGAGTATCAGGGAATCTTTCCGTAAAGTATTTACGGAAGTCTTTCAGGTCTTGTGCCGGATTTGCTGCCATGCTCATAAAAGGAGCAACCAGCATACAAAGCGCGGTAGCAATTACTGCGATTTTTTTCATAATATGTACCTTATTTGTAATTTCTGCCAGGGTTACGATTACTTGATTTTTGCTTCAGTTGAGTCGCTTTTCCCTTTATTATCCACCCAGCTAATTTTTAGTTTATCGCCAGATTTTGCACCTTTAAATTTAAATGACAGGTAGGGGTTTTTAGATACAGCTGCACCCCAGTGTGCGGTAAGCACATTACTGCCATTATATTCACAGGTGACTTCCTGAATAAAATGAGCAGGAATTTTTTTACCTGTTTTTTTGTCTTTGCGCAGACCAGTTTCCATAGGGTGGCTGATTAATGTTTTAACAACAGTAATGCCGCCTTTAACTTTTGCGCGAACTTTAATTGATTTTGCCATTATTTTGTTCCTCTAAATACCTTTGAATTAACCGCCGCAGCCGCCGATGGTGACTTTGACTTCTTTTTTAGCTGAGTAGAGTTTGCCATTGGCTTTTACTACAACAACTACATCAGAGGTTTTACCCATTTTAATACGGGTGGAAACAAAACCTTCGCTATTACCACTTAAAGTAAAACTGGCCGTTAGAGGGTTATTGTTATTTGGAACAATAATACTAATGGTTTCAGTTCCAGCAATATTACTGGTTACAGTGATAGGTACTACAGCACCGTTTTCAGCAATGTCGGGTGCTTTTAATTTGATGTCGCTACTTTCTATTAAATTAGTGCTACCAAAAGCACTATTTAAAGCGGCATCAAGACTGGTGGCTTCAAATGCAGCCTTTGGCCATGCAGCGAAAACTGCACGAGGGGTCAGTAAGCCAGCACTGACTGCAACACCAACAGCGCTTGCAGCAGCAGAGCTTTTTAAAAATGTTCTACGTGTTGTATTCATTATGTATACCTTAATAATTCTTTATAGCGAGTAAATAAACTCAACAATCTTATCAACTTCGCCTTTGGATATAATTTCATGTGGACCAAAAGGAGGCATGATGGTATTTGGATTGTTCTGGCGAGAATCCCATATCTGGGCGTGCAGTTTACTTTTGTCGGGGAAACGGGCTTTCATAGCCACTAGTGGTGGCCCAATGTTTCCAGGTAGTTTGCCACCTTTTATCTGGTGACAGGCTAAGCAGT
This sequence comes from uncultured Thiotrichaceae bacterium, assembly GCA_964522445.1. Lineage (GTDB taxonomy): Bacteria > Pseudomonadota > Gammaproteobacteria > SZUA-229 > SZUA-229 > CAZFUY01. The sequence goes on from CAZFUY010000093.1 coordinate 2,237, forward strand.
TGCCTTTTTTGCGATCAAAAGCGATTTTTTTGCCCTGTTCAATTACAGATGTTTCTTCCGCGAGGGAGATAGCTGGAATTGAAAAAGCAATACTGCCTAGAAGTGCAGCGATGGATGTCGCTGTGTATATGACTTTAGCGGTATGCCGCATAATTCACTCCTTAATACTATTTGCGTGGGGTTAAATCTAAATTTTAGACGTACACAATTTTAATGTGTTAATGCCATTGGTTTAGATTGAAAAAAGCTAATCCTGTAGATAGTACTCAGAGATTTTTTTATCCATATTTGTCTGCCCTTAAAGTGATTATCAATTTAATAAAAATTAAATGACTAACTAATTTTTTGTAGTTTTACACTAAATGGACCGCACTAGCTTATTGTTATTATAAAAGACAGATCAGCGAGTCATAGGATACCTGTTAGTGTTAATTAGGCAAGAAAAATTTTAGTATTTTCAATATGTTAATTATAGTTAATATTAAAAACTACTAATGTTTTTGCAGGATCAATTAATATTATGCAGGTAGAAGCCTGTATTTCTGGTTTGTAGCATTTTCAGATAATGTAATTACAGGTCATTATTTATACGAAATAAATGAATGTTTAAGAGAAGGTCTCTTATAGTTTCTTTGTCAATATTGTCTTTCTCTAAGTAACTGACTGGTGAGTTCCTTCTTTCGTCCTTCAAGACGTTGCCTGGTGCTTTCTTTAAGCCCTGATTGTTTAAGGGCGTTATCCACCTGTTGAGTGGCCAATTTTAAATAGCCCTCAAGCTCGTACTGATGACTCGTGGCTTCAAGTGCGGGTGTTATCTGGCCGTTAGCGTAATAGGTTTGAGCTAATGTTCTGTAAATAATAGATTTGTTTTGTTGTTGCAACTGTCGTTTGAGTATTTGAATAGCTTTTTTATGTTGTTCAAAATAATTAAGCATACTGGCATATTCAATAGTGACAGGTAAATAATTTGGATAAAGTTGAGCCAGTTCTTTTAATGTTCTTAACGCATCAGATTTTTGATTATTATTTTCATAGGCTTTAGCTAATGCTAATTGAAACCAGGGATGATTTTTTTCTTTAATTAAATCTTTAAGCAGATTAATTGCGGGAGCAGGTTTGTTGTAAGCAATAAGTGCAATAGCATGAGTGTAACGAGTTGTAATATTTTGTTTATCTTTTTTTAGGCCTTCAATTTTTTGAATTAAATTATGTAATGAGTGTGTTGTTGATACAATAATACGGGCTTTACTCAGTTGAAAATTTAAAGAGTCATTGGGTAATTTCTTATCTTCTTCTAGAATCCGATGCCTGGCTTCTGCAACACGAGCAGAGCTTAAAGGGTGAGTGCGCAGATATTCCATGCGCGCTAATACATTATTTGAATCAGCATTGCGTAACAGTATTTCAAAAAAATCTGCCATACCCTGGGGATTAATTCCTGCATCTCGTAATACTGAAATTCCAATTCGATCTGCTTCATATTCATTGTGTCGGGTAAAATTAATTTGAGACTGCATCATGGCTGCTGTTCCTCCATAGAGTACAGCGGCACCTGCCTGAGCATCCTGGCTTGCGATAAGTATACCTGCCAGGACAGCTGCAAAAATTGCAGCCGGTGACGCGCTTGATTCAGTCATGGCACGAGCAAGATGGCGTTGTGTTACATGAGAAATTTCATGAGCTAATACACCTGCCAGCTCACTTTCATTATTAGCCGCTAGAAATAAACCAGTATGAATACCGATATATGCATCGGGGCCTGCAAAAGCATTAATGCTGGGAATTTTTAATATAAAAAAATTAAATTCTTTATCAGGCTGGTCACTTTGAGAAACCAGCTTTTGCCCTAAAGTATTAATGTAGTCATTGACCGTAAGATCATCAATAAAAGGTAAATTGGATTTTAATGTCTTATAAAAATTTTTGCCCATTAAATATTCAAGATAAGGTGAAACTTCCTGTTGAGTAGGGTCTCCTAAGTCAGGTAGTTCTGCATGGGCAATTGATAAAGACGTTGATAGTAGAACAGTAATAATTTTTTTAGTGAGAAAGTGCAAATTCATTATTCTGATGTTTAATAGTGGTCTTTGTGTTAAGTGTTTCAGATTCGTTTGATGGCTTATTTATTATAAGGCCTGTTGAGCAAATAAAAATACGCTGCATTAAAAAAGGCTGCACTTCTCAGCGCAGCCTTTTTTAAGACGTATATTTATCTGTTAGATTAGATAAATAGTGACTGAGTGGCATCAGACGACTCTTCAAAGTAAGTCGCAGCACCTACATACTCAACGCCATCAATGAATACGGCAGTATCGTAGCCAAAAAGTTCAACTGTCATCTGGCAGGCCAGGAACTTAACTTCAGCTTCCTGACAAAGTTCACGTAACTCAGCAATTGTAGCAACACCACAGTTAGAAATAGTTTTCTTCATTAAAGTCGTTGCGATGCTGTCCATGAATGGAATATTCCACATAACGTTTGGTATTTTAGGGCCAAAATCGATAGCGCGGAAAAATTTAGGGCCAACAGGCATTTTCATTGGCATAGAAGGATTGCCGGTTGGAGTTACTTTTAGTGAGCTAGTGTCTTTGAGTAGCAAATTAAGGCCATAAAATGTATAAAAAATTGAAACTTCCATTCCTAATGCTGCAGCAGTACTGGCAAGGATAAATGGAGGGTATGCCCAGTCTAGAGTGCCTTTGGTTGCAATAATGGTTAGCTTGCGATGGTCGCTCATTTGTAAGTCTCCTCAAGTGTGTATTGGGCAGCTAAGGCATGGCTGATGCTGTTTTCGCCGAACTGCTAACCCTAAAAATACTGTAAGTTAAAAAATTAGTCAATCGTATGATTTTTCACATCACCAACCTTACCTTTGAATGTGAATAAAAGGCAAGCTTATTAGTAAAAAAATTACAAATTATTGTGTTTTTAAATTTGAGATAAGAGCTGATAATTTTCTTATATAAGACTGGAGTCTCTTTATATGTGATTGATATTAATAGTCTTTATTTGATTTTTTGTTTTTCTCCATCTGTTGTTTTATACGGTATATTATCAATTCATTATATATATTTAAATTTTAGGGTTTTATTTATTTGTCATGTTTATATAATATGTCTAATATTATTAAATTCTAATAAAGGTATCCTATGTATCCATTAAAGACACTTGATGTTCATACATTGAAAAATTATCTGGATGAAGGTAAAAATATTCGTTTAATTGATGTACGTAGTATTGCTGAAATGCAAAAAGGCATGTTGCCCAATGCTGAAAAACTACCATTACATACGTTACCTGTTCGTCTTAATGAAATCAGTAATGATGATATTTGTGTGCTTTATTGCCGTACTGGAGCAAGATCGGCTCAGGGAGCAGGTTTTATGGCTGCCCAGGGTTATGAAAATGTATATAACTTAACGGGCGGTATAATGGCCTGGCAGCAACATGGTATGTCACTGGTTGCATAATATTTGATAATTTACATAAATTATATTTCTTTAATTTTTTAATGAAAAGAAACCCGGAGAGCATAAGCTTTACCGGGTTTTTTTATGTGCAATAAATATGGTATGTCGTGGGTATATGGGGTGCGGGAACAATTGATGCACAGTATGTTCTTTTGTGAGCACCGGACGTGCTAGCCAATATGTATTCTAGCTTTTTATAGCCACAAATTAATTATTACAAAATAGTTAAAAAATTACTTATAAATTTGCTTATTCCCTGTTTTTCAACTAAATAACAAGCAAACGTCTTACTTAACAGGCGTTTTTGTTAGGTTTCAGGGGTCGGAGTCAAATTTGGTTTAGTAGAGTATTATTAATCTGAATTTGTACTTTGATCAAATTTGACTCCGACCCCTGAGAAAAAAATTTCGCTGGGCAAGGTAAGCAAAAATAAATGTAAGGAAGCATATAAAAAATTAATGCGCAAAAGCGCACAACTCATTTTGAGGATAATAATATGTCAAGTGGTTTTAAAAAATCCTTAATCGCAGTGTCGATTTCAAGTTTATTGGCTTCGTCTGCTGCTTTTGCAACGAATGGCTATTTTGCCCACGGTTATGGTATCAAAGCCAAAGGTATGGGTGGGGCAGGTGTGGCTTATTCACAGGATGCCTTAGCGGCAGCAACTAATCCAGCAGGAATGGTGCGTGTAGGTAATAGAATCGATATGGGAGTTGAACTTTTCAAGCCTGATCGTTCTGTTACAACGGCATGGCCATCAGGAGCGGTACATACTGTAGAAGGCAATGAGGATGAATATTTCTTTATTCCAGAATTTGGTTATAACCAGATGTTAGATAATAAAAGTTCATTTGGTGTATCTGTATTTGGTAATGGCGGTATGAATACGTCATACGATGAACGGATTTTTAGTAATACTACTGGGTTTGGTGGTAAGACCGGGATTAATTTAATACAGCTTTTTATTGCACCCACATATTCAATGAAGCTGGATGATAAAAGCTCAATAGGTGTTTCACTTAATCTGGCATATCAGCAGTTTGAGGCTACTGGTTTAGGTGATTTTTGTGGTTTTGGTCCTGGAGGTAACCCAGCAGGGTGTGCTGATGGTGAAACAGGTCTATCAGGACAGGGTAAGGATTCTTCTACCGGTATGGGACTTCGTATTGGTTATTTAACCCAGCTAACGGATGAATTATCTATAGGCGTGACGTATCAGACGGTCACGAGTATGAGTAAATTTAGTAAATATGACCAGCTATTTGCTGAACAGGGTGATTTTGATATCCCATCAAATTATGCCATTGGTATTGCTTATAAAGCGACGCCTGCAGTAAATGTTTTGCTTGATGTGGAGAAAATTAATTACACTGATGTGAAAGCTATCTCAAACCCCAATACTGGCTTTTCAAATCCTACAGCGCCTAATGGTACAGGTGGTGCGCTTGGTGATGACAATGGCCCCGGTTTTGGTTGGGATGATATGACTGTAATTAAGCTGGGAGTTGATTATCAGGTGAATGATAATCTTGTTTTAAGAGCGGGGTATAATCATGGTGGTCAGCCCATTCCTTCAGGAGAAACATTATTTAATGTGATTGCGCCTGCAGTAGTGGAAGATCACTATACTTTTGGTGCAACCTGGATGTTAGGTAATGATGCTGAGCTATCCGCTTACTATATGCATGCTCCTTCAGTTACGGTTACAGGCAGCAGCCCAGGTGCGGCTGGAATGCAAAATGCGGGCCATAGTGATTTAACTATGTCACAGGACGCATTGGCAATTGCCTATGGTTGGAAGTTTTAGAAAAATAACTAATTAATATTTAAATTTTAAAGGCCATGTTATTCATGGCCTTTTTTTTGTGCTTAAGCATTAGCAGTTAAGAATATTCTAAATATAAGTTTTTGTTTTTAAATATATTTTTATTCAAATACTCGTTGACAACAATTATCCGTGGGGTTAATTTTAGCCAGCGTAATTTTTCGCGTGGTTCAAATATAAACCTTTAGGGGATGGAGAAATATTAAAATGAAAATAAAATCACTATATTCTTTTGCATTTGCATTAGTTATTAGTCTGGTAGCAACAGCTGCCCACGCAGGTAAAACATATCTTCCTTTTGTTTTAGCTTCTAATGATACAGGTACAATTTCTGACAAGCTGGAAGGTACTAAAGCGGCATTGCAAAGTAATGGTTTTGAAATTGCAGGTGAGTATTCGCCTTTTGCAGGTGCTCATATTATTGTGGTGACAAATGCTGAACTGAAAAAAGCAGCGGCTAGTCATGATCGTGGTGGCTATGTGGCAGCACAACGTATTTCTTTAACAGAAATGGGTGGTAAAACTCAAATTTCTTATACAAACCCATACTATATGGCCAAGGCTTATCATATTAAATCCAGTCTTCCTGCAACTTCAGCGGCATTAAAAAAAGCGCTTGGTTTTACTAAAAACTTCGGTCCTGCAAAAGGCCTGGATGATGATGATTTAGAAGGCTATCATTATACTTTTGGTATGGAATATTTTGATGAGCCTCTGGAACTAGCCAGTGCAAGCCATGATAAGCTGGTCTCTACAATTGAGAAAAACTTAGGAGCTAAAAAAGGTGGCACAATGCAGGTTTACCGCATTGATATTCCTGGCACCAAACAGACTTTAATTGGTGTGGGCATGAAAGCGTCAGACGAAGATGGCAAATACATGGATGAAACATTCATTATGAGTGAAATTGATTTTAAACCAATTCGTTCAACTGCTCATCTGCCATATGAAATTTTAGTTAAAGGTAATGAAGCAGAAGCTCTACATGCACGTTTCCGTATTGCAATTAACTTCCCTGACCTGGCAATGATGGGTGATAATAGCTTTATGAATATTATGCCTACGCCAGATGCTATTAAAGAAACTTTAACAGCTGTTGCGGGTGGTTCAGAGTCAGAAGAAGACTTCTAAGTCGTTATTTCTGATTTAAGCTATATAAAAGCCCCGACCTTTTGGTCGGGGCTTTTTTTTGTTTAAAAAATAGAAATGTCTATTGCATAGACATAGAGAGCATGGTGTTTTTCTAATAAATTCCACTGTGCCGCCATGACTCTCTGACATGTGCTTTTTTTAATTGCAGTCTTTAGTCTTTAGCTGTCTAATGCTACACTTCGTGGCTTGCGTTTTTTTATGATGTTTATAAAAGTCTATGATTTATAAGGTTTTTTACAGTTTGGGAGCAATAAGGTGGAATTAACTGGTGCTGAAATAGTTGTTCAATCACTAATCGAAGAAGGTGTTGAACACGTTTTTGGTTATCCTGGTGGTGCTGTTTTGCATATTTATGATGCATTGCATAAGCAGGATAAACTGGAGCATATTCTGGTGCGCCATGAACAGGCAGCAGCTCATGCGGCTGACGGTTATGCGCGTAGTACAGGAAAGCCGGGGGTTGTGCTGGTAACTTCTGGTCCGGGTTCTACTAATGCTGTTACGGGTATTGCTACGGCCTATATGGATTCTATTCCCATGGTTGTGCTTACAGGGCAGGTGCCGCGCCCATTGATTGGTAATGATGCCTTTCAGGAAGTGGACTCTGTTGGTATCACTCGTCCTATTGTTAAGCATAACTTTCTTATTGAAGATGTAAATGATATTGCATCAACATTGAAAAAAGCCTTTTATGTAGCAACCACTGGTCGCCCAGGTCCTGTTGTTGTTGATATCCCTAAAGATATTACAGCGCACATAGCAGAGTTTAGTTATCCGCGTGAAATAAAGATGCGCTCATACCATCCAACGGTAAAAGGCCATACAGGGCAAATTAAAAAAGCACTGGAACTGGCTGTGGATGCCAAACGGCCAATGATTTATAGCGGTGGTGGTGTGATTTTAAGTAATGCATCAGATGAATTGATTGCATTTACTAAATCATTGAATGCCCCCATTACTAATACACTAATGGGTTTAGGTGCTTTTCCCGCTAATGAAGATAACTTTGTTGGCATGCTGGGCATGCACGGCACTTATGAAGCCAATATGTCCATGCATCATTGTGATGTGCTTATCGCTATTGGTGCGCGTTTTGATGATCGCGTAACCGGTAATCTGGAAAAATTCTGTCCTGATGCATCCATTATTCATATTGATGTGGATCCTGCATCTATTTCAAAAAATGTAAAAGTTGATGTGCCTATTGTAGGTGATGTAAAGCAGGTATTGGCTGAGCTTAATAAACTGCTGGAAGGAGATAAACGTCGGCCAGAAAAAGGAGACATACAGAACTGGTGGCAACAAATAGAAGAATGGCGCGCGCAGGATTGTTTAAAATTTGATCGTAATAGCGGCACTATTAAACCGCAGTTTGTTGTTGAACAATTGCATGAAGTAACAGCGGGTGATGCTTTTGTAACTTCAGATGTCGGTCAGCATCAGATGTTTGCAGCACAGTATTATGGCTTTAATAAACCACGTCGCTGGATTAATTCTGGCGGTCTGGGCACTATGGGCTTTGGGTTGCCCGCAGCAATGGGCGTGCAAATGGCGCATCCAGATGAAACGGTTGCCTGTATTACAGGTGAAGGCAGTATCCAGATGTGTATCCAGGAACTGGCAACCTGTAAACAATATGCATTGCCGTTAAAAATTATTAATTTAAATAATCGTTTTCTTGGCATGGTGCGCCAGTGGCAGGAGTTTTTCTATGAAAAACGTTATGCCAGTTCATATATGGATTCATTACCTGACTTTGTAGCCCTGGCAGAAGCTTACGGGCATGTAGGTATTCTTGTCGAAAAACCAGAAGATGTAAAAAAAGCACTTGAAGACGCCGTAGGTAAATATAAAGATCGTTTAGTGTTTATTGATTTCATTACGGATCGTGAAGAGAATGTTTATCCAATGGTGCCTGCCGGTGCAGGTCTTAATGAAATGATTTTAATATAGGAATCCAGAATGAAACATATAATTTCAATACTTCTGGAAAATGAAGCAGGTGCGTTATCAAGAGTTGCAGGATTGTTTTCAGCGCGAGCATATAATATTGAGTCACTTACCGTTGCGCCAACAGATGATGATAGTTTATCTCGTATGACATTAGTGACATCGGGTACAGAGGAAATTGTCGAACAGATTATGAAACAGCTTAATAAACTGATTGATGTGGTTAAGCTGATTGATTTGACAGAAAGTGGTCATATAGAAAGTGAATTAATGCTGGCGAAAGTGCAGGCAACAGGTGACGCAAGAAGCGAAGTAAAACGCCTGACGGATATTTTTCATGGCCATATCATCGATGTGACAGATGCCAGCTACACAGTTGAAATGACAGGTACAGGTGACAAGCTGGATGCATTTCTAACATCTTTATCCAGCATTACTATTTATGAAGTGGTTCGCTCGGGTGTTATTGGAATATGTCGAGGCGATAAAACACTAACATTGTAGGAGCGGCTTTAGCCGCGATAATTTAGCTTACGACCATCGCGGCTAAAGCCGCTCCTACATTAAAATTTTTAAAATATTTATTGGGAATAAAACCATGAGCTTGAATATTTATTACGACAAAGATTGTGACCTTTCAATCATTAAAGGTAAGAAAGTAACCATCGTGGGTTATGGTTCACAGGGCCACGCACACGCATTGAATTTAAAAGATTCTGGTGTTGATGTAACGGTTGCTTTACGTGCGGGTTCTAGTTCTGCTGTTAAAGCTGAAAATGAAGGCTTAAAAGTTTCATCCGTAGCCGATGCGGTTAAAACAGCTGACGTTGTTATGATTTTAACGCCTGATGAATTTCAATCTACATTATATAAAGATGAGATTGAGCCTAATCTTAAAAATGGTGCAACTCTGGCATTTGCTCACGGCTTTGCTATTCACTATAACCAGATTGTTCCGCGTGAAGATATTGACGTTATTATGATTGCACCAAAAGCACCGGGTCATACTGTGCGTAGTGAATTTGTTCGTGGTGGCGGTGTTCCAGATTTAATCGCAATATTCCAGAATGCATCAGGCAAGGCCAAAGAACTTGCATTATCTTATGCTTCCGGTGTGGGTGGTGGTCGTACTGCAATTATCGAAACAACCTTTAAAGATGAAACAGAAACAGATTTATTTGGTGAGCAGGCAGTGCTTTGTGGGGGTGCTGTTGAGCTGGTTAAAATGGGTTTCGAAACATTAACTGAAGCCGGTTATGCACCAGAAAT
>CAZFUY010000094.1:0-11758 GCA_964522445.1 uncultured Thiotrichaceae bacterium
CTTCACCACAGAGACACAAAGAACACAGAGAAAATCTTTAAAAAAATTGTAGGAGCGGCTTTAGCCACGATTAATCATTAAACAAAATTATTTCGCGGCTAAAGCCACTCCTACAGGTACAAACTAAGAAATAGGGCTGGGGAATATTTATGTGTATAATGCCAACCCTTGCGATAGCGCTATAAAAAATACAAATAGAGACCTTTGCACGAAAGAAATCCCGTCATCCCGGTATGCTTTTAAGCCGGGATCTAGTGAGCTTAAGCCAGAAAGATGCAAGATTCCTGCTAGAAGCATGCAGGATAAAAGCGCCCGGAGCGCTTTTAAACAGGCTATGCCTGGCCGTAAGGCGGAGGACAGGAGTCCGAAGTAATGACAATGAAACTGGTAATTGTTAAAATAATTTTCTTTCGTGCAAAGGCCTCAAACAAAATTTAAAAAGTATTAACGAGAAAGATTATGACTAGAGTAGTTCAATGTATAGTTTTAAAAACTGAAGCAGAAGGCCTGGATAAATACACTCATCCCGGCGACCTTGGCCAGCGTATTTATGACAATGTGTCTAAAGAAGGCTGGAAACAATGGTTAGACCGTTTAACTATTATTATTAATGAAAATGGCCTGAACACAGCCGATATAAAAGCACTTGAGTTGATTGAAAAGCATATGCTGGGTTTCTTTTTTAATGAAGGTGATTTTGGTCAGATGCCTTCAGGATTTCAACCCGCTGACGGTAAAAAATAATATTATCTGCACTAATTAGAGTGCCTCTATCATGCAAAGGTCTCTATTAATTAAACATAGAAATTAAAAAGGGTATTAAGGGATTGATACCCTTAACCTTTTTACTCAATTAAAAGTCACACTCAATTTAATCTGCTTTTCGATAACGCCAGATAGCCTCATAAAATTCAAGAATCTTTTCGGCAGCTTTACTCTGCGCATCATCACCCAAAGCCTCGACCATCGCCTGAATTGTTGCTCCATCAGTATCCGGGTTCATTTCTTCCATAAATGTCATAAAAGCAAAACCCATTTCTTCTGGAAGATCAACTTCAGGCGATATGTGAATCAGACTCTCCGAGATAGCCCTGGTTAAGCGCTCAGATTGAGTACCCGGCCCACACAGTATGTGGACAGCCGTATAAAATCTTTCCCAGCTGTTTGTCAGAGGCATAATTTATCCTTATAAAATTTAATATTGGAATATTTACTGACCTGTCAGAGCCGATATTATGAACACTAACTAGAAATTAAGGCATGTTCAACATAATCCTGTCCATTTTATCATATTTAATTAGCAATACTGCCTTTTTCTTTTAACTGACAGGCATTAACAGGCGCAGTAAAACATATAGAAAGGTATATCCAGAGGCTATAGAGTGAAGAACTTAGTATATTTATAAGAAGTAAAAACTAATTTTTTGTTAAGAGGGATATTTTTTTCAATTTTTATAAATTTTAATGATAGGAGACTCTCTAATTTTTTAATTAGAACAGCCCATCATCATCAACAATACTGGAACTGAAATCATCTGGCAGGCTATCTTTATTACCCAGATCAAAATTAGAAAACTGTTTCTGCATATCTACAGATAGTTTATTTAGCCGAATGCTGGCATCACTATTGTACTGGGCAGCATCAACCGTACCCGCACTCATTTGATTGATATTAATGATATTACGATCCATTTCTTCGGCAACTACAGCCTGTTGATTTGTTACAGTCACAATCTGGGTATTCACATTATTAATCTGGTTAACTGAATCCATAATTTTATTAAGTGCAGCCTCAGCAAGCTTTGAATCCTCAATAGCATCATAAGCCTGCTTACGTCCTTTTCCCATAACATGAGCCGCATTATCAATGCCTGTGCGTAACTCTTCGATAACACTATTAATCTCATCCGTTGCCACCTGGGTTCGGCCTGCCAGCATACGCACTTCATCAGCAACAACAGCAAAACCACGCCCCTGGTCTCCTGCACGAGCCGCCTCAATAGAAGCATTAAGTGCTAACAGGCTGGTCTGGTCAGCTATGCCATGGATAACTGACATAATAGATAAAATATCATCACCCCTATCTTCAAGATCAGTAATAGCCTCAGATGTGTCTTCAAGTCGATGAACAAACTGATCAATGCTGTTATGCACCTGATTGGTGATTTGTTTGCCTTTTTCGGCACTTTCACCCGCATTAATTACAGCCTGAAGCGCCTCTTCAGCACTGCGCTTTGTCTCAGCAACGGTTGCATTCATTTTATTCATGGCCGTTGCCACGCGCTCTGTTTCAACTTGCTGCTCACTCATTAAGTCGAAGGTCTGCTTACTTGATGACGAGAGTATAAGCGCATCCTGTGTAACATCTTTAGAGGTTTCTATTAATTTACCAATGATGGTCTGTAGTCGCGCCTGCATAAGCTTCATAGCCATCAGTAACTCTCCTACCTCATCATTATTGGCAACATTGATAGCCTGGTTAAGATCTCCACCCGCAATTCCTTTGGCAATATTGATCACCTGGTAGATTGGTTGCATCATTGTTTTGTAAAATAACCATAGAGAAGTGATAAGAATAACTGGCGTAAGAAGTGCCAGAAAAACCATAACTTCTTTAGAGACAAGCCCTAAAGACCAGAGAGCATCACCTGTAAAAGGCAACACTGAAGCAACTAGTAAAGCGACACTCATCCGCTTCATCAGACTAATATCAGTAATTTTGAATTTATTGGGAATAGCGGATATTTTCTTGCTATTAAGCTTTTCATAAAGAGACTCGGCTGCAGAAATTTGCTCACGAGTAGGCCGAGTTCTTACCGACTGATAGCCGATAATTTTATTATTATTATCCGCAACTGACGTTACAAAGGCATCAACCCAATAATAATCACCATTTTTACATCGGTTCTTAACAATGCCCCGCCATGTCTGGCTTCCCTTCTCTGAGGAAATGGTATCCCATAAATTCTTAAATGCTTCTGGCGGCATATCTGGGTGACGCACAATATTGTGGCTTTTACCGATTAGCTCTTCTTCACTAAAACCACTAATCCTGACAAATTCCCTGTTTGCATAAGTGATCTGTCCTTTTAGATCCGTCGTTGAGATGATAGTGGTATTGTCACCCAGGGTGACTTCTTTTTGTGTAACCGGGAGATTCTTCTTCATCTTGTCACTTTAATATTGTATTTAATCAGTAGTGAATTATCAGCACAGTGATAACCTTGCGAATAAGTTGAGTATAGTTAAGAATAAAACTCATAAACCCAACAGATAGTCACCTTATTGATAATGAATACTGTCTTCCATATAACGAGACAAACTGGAAGCTCGCATAGATGGTCATAGTCCAGCTAATTTCCCAGGATAATAATAACTATCAAACAGGAATATCAGGAAAAAATAGTTATTGAAATACCGTGTTAATTATTTTATCCCGCACCACCACAGCCGCCACATGAACCGCTACCACCCGAATTAGCAAATACATTTTTAAATACAAAACTCTGATTTAAACCATCGGTTTTATAATCAATTTCAACACCTTCTAAAAAGCTAAGCGCAATCGCATCAACATAAAGGTTCATGCCATTTTTCTGAGCAACCGCATCAAAGAGGCTTTCTTCTGTCACATAAGTCATGCCATAGGTCATGCCACTACAGCCACCACCCGATACAAAAATGCGGATACCTTTAACGCCTTCTTCCTTATCGATAATATTCTGCAACTGCACTGCCGCTTCATCGGAGACCTTAATTTCATCTGTTAACTGTGTATTGAACATGGTGCAACCTATCTATTTTATTGGACAGACGCATTTTAGCATGCCGGCACAAAACCTTTAACCTACAAATTGTAGCGATTCAAAATGCACTATCAGACATTGCAAACTGCAATACACGCCTCCTCATATATTTTTTATTCTTTGTAAGAGACTGATTTAAAAAGAATTTAAATAATGGCATGTGAAATGCAAACTAAATCCCATGAAATATAAATTAAATCAGTATGAAACTTTAATCATTGCAATAATGATTGCTTCTCTGCTGTCGATTATATTTTCACTCTTACATATATGAGGAAACCACATTGAATCATCAAAGACGTTTAATGATGAAAGGCACTGTTGCTACTGCTGCCCTGGGCACTGCCATAGCCGCCGGCCTGATCACCCCCAGTCGAGTTCTGGCAAATAACTTTACGCCAGCTTTTAAAGCCAAAAGCTCAAAAGATGTGCTTAATAATTTGTTCCCCGGACAAACTATCGAGGAAAGTAAAGAGATTACTATTAAAGCTCCCGATATTGCTGAAAATGGCGCAGTAGTGCCTATTACTGTTAGCAGTAAACTTGGCAATATTGAATCCATTAACATTCTGGTTAATAACAATGCTACACCACTGATTGCCAGTTTTAATCTTCCTGAAGGTGCTGAAGCTTTTGTTTCGACTCGTATAAAAATGGGTAAAACATCTAAAGTTGTTGCTGTCGCTAAAGTAGGTGACAAACTATATAGCGCTTCAAAAGAAGTTAAAGTAACTATTGGCGGCTGTGGAGGTTAAATCATGAGCTCAATTAAAATTCGCGCAAAAAACAAGAATGGAATAACAACCGTTAAGGCTCTGATTAATCATCCTATGGAAACCGGCATGCGTAAGAATAAAAAAACAGGTAAATTAATTCCTGCGCATTACATTCAGGAATTAACTGTTGAACACAATGGAAAAATCGTACTCGATGCCCATTGGGGTACAGCCATTTCAAAAAATCCCTACCTGTCATTTCGCTTTAAAGATGGCAAAAAAGGTGACAGCATTAAATTAAGCTGGAAAGATAATCAGGGTAATACTGATAGCACTACTGGGAAAATAAAGTAATAAATAATCTAGTTTTTCTCAGTCTAATTCTAACCATACTTAATCCGAGCATCCCTAAAAAAGCATTAGCCCACAAATAAAATATTTGCGGACTAATGCTTTATCTTTCCAAACAATCTCTATTTGCTTGCTATTTAACAACATACCCTATATCTTTCTACCAATTCGAAAGGAGAATTCGGTGCAAATCCGAAACTGTCGCGCAACGGTAATTTGGTTTAAACCAATAAGTCCGAACACCTGTCGAAGTGCCGATCTATCCATATTAACCTCGCGTAAAGGTAAATCATGACTCAACACGAAAGCAAGTGCTGCCCCCGTTGTAATAGAGACTTTGAATGCAAATGTGGCTCTATAAGCCTGTGCCAATGTTCAAGTGTTTTAATATCTGAAAATCTTTATGATCAATTACGCGAACACTATCGTGATTGTTTATGTGCAAATTGTTTAAGAGAATTAAAACAAATTGAATCACCTGTTTTATCTACAAAATTAACAACAGATTCGATACAAAACTTTATCTTATTACGTTAATAGAGATCTTTGCACGATATATTCACGAGTAAAAATGACTTAAAATTTCACCGCTTTTCGTTAGAAAACTTGCCAATAGCCAGCTATTAGCTGTCTCGATCAGTAAAATTTTAGTGCATTTTTCTTTTTATTTTGCTTATACCATTTATTTTTTTCTGTTACATGACTATGTGAAATAATTTATTCTATTTGAATATTATCTGTTTTGATAATGGTTTCAAAAACTTCCTCTGGTAAATTTTGCGGAATTTTATTAAATAGATTATTAGTGCTCACAGGCCTAATGCTTCCTGCAAAATGTGTTCAGGCAGTGAATAGGGGAAAGCCGCATGCAAAGGATAAAGCTCATGCAATTTAACAACATATTGCTGTTCTTCTTTTTGCACAAATACAATCGTCCGTGTATCCGGTGAATATCTGGGCAAACTGGAAAGTAGTACATCAAGATTGCTTACATTAACTCCTGCATAGTTATTACCGTAACCGTAAAAAAATTCTGCGATAATAAAATCCGGCTTTTGTTTTTTAAGCACATTCATCGCTTTACGCATAGATGAGACCTGAATTTCTTTAATAGCTAAAGACTCAAGCAGAGTAGACACCATTTTGGGAAAAGTAGGTGATTCTATAATCGTTAATACAGTAAGGCTCATAATAAAAATTAAAAATCTATTTCTGTTAAAATCTGGCCTCTTATTATTTTAGAGACAAGTCATGGCTTTGCTAACTCTGCGCAATATCAATTTAGGTTTTGGTGGACCCAATCTACTCGATTCACTCAACCTGCAAATAGATAAGCACGAACGCCTGTGCCTATTAGGCCGCAATGGAGAGGGCAAGTCTACTTTAATGAAAGTTATTGCAGGCATTATCAAAATCGATGAAGGTAGCGTAGAACGCCAGCAGGGTCTGAAAATAGCTTATCTCACACAGGACGTACCCTCTGACATCTCTGGGTCATTATATGATGTGGTTGCATCAGGCCTTGATAAAGCAGGTACTTTATTAACTCAGTATCATCATGCTGTACTTAAAGTTACCGAGCATGCTAATGAACGTAATATGGCAGAACTTGAGCGCATTCAACATGAACTCGAAGTACATAATGGCTGGGAAATCGGCCAGCAGATAGATACCACATTATCTTTACTGCAATTACCACCCGATGAAGAATTTTCAGCACAATCAGGTGGTCTTAAAAGACGTGTGTTACTGGCACGCGCACTGGTCACACAACCAGATTTATTACTTTTAGACGAACCCACTAACCATCTGGATATTGAAGCCATCAACTGGATAGAAGAATTTCTATTAAGCTGGAATGGCAGTTTATTATTTGTAACACATGATCGCGCTTTCCTGCGCAATCTGGCCACTCGCATTATCGAACTGGACAGGGGCAAGCTCACCTCATGGCCAGGTGATTACGATAACTTCCTTATTCGCAAACAGGAAACTCTGGATGCGGAAGAAAAAGAAAATGCATTATTTGATAAAAAATTAGCGCTGGAAGAAAAGTGGATTCGCCAGGGCATTAAAGCCAGACGCACCCGTAATGAAGGTCGAGTACGCGCACTAAAAGCCTTGCGAGAAGAAAGAAATCAGCGCCGCGAACGCTCTGGCACAGTGAATATGAAAATCACTGAACAGGATCGCTCAGGAAAAATTGTTATTGAAGCCGATGACATTAGTTACAGCTATGAAAACCAGCCCATCGTTAAGCATTTTTCAACCACTATTATGCGCGGTGACCGCATCGGTATTATCGGCCCTAATGGTGTAGGTAAAACTACTTTAATTCATTTATTGTTAGGCAAACTTAAAGCTCAGCAAGGCTCTGTAAAACAGGGCACAAAACTCAACATTGCTTATTTTGATCAACATCGCTCCGAACTGGATGACAATAAATCTGTGCGCGACAATATAGCAGAAGGCACAGATAACATAGAAATTAATGGTCAATCAAAACACGTAATGAGTTATCTCAATGACTTTTTATTTGCACCCAATAGAGCCAACTCACCTGTTAGCACATTATCCGGCGGCGAACGTAATCGTTTAATGTTGGCCAAATTATTTACCCAGCCTTTTAATATGCTGGTAATGGATGAACCCACCAATGATTTAGATGTAGAAACATTAGAATTATTAGAAGAGCTATTACTGGAATATAAGGGCACTTTATTACTGGTTAGCCATGACCGTGCATTCTTAAATAATGTTGTTACCAGCACATTATTTTTTGAGGGTAACGGGCAGGTTAATGAATACTTTGGTGACTATGAAGACCTGTTAAGACAAAAATCTGTTGAACAAAAAACATTAAAAGAAAAATCGGTAGATAAAAAATCCACTATTAAAACAGAAAAAAACAAAAGTAAAAAACTAAGTTATAAAGACCAGCGCGAATTAGATGAACTACCAAAACTAATCGAATCCCTGGATAAAGAACAGGAACAATTAACCAATGCCATGGCTGAAGCTGATTTCTTTCAACAGGATAAAGATATTATTGCACAGGCCACTTCAAGATTAGCTGAAGTTGAAAAGGAACTTGAAACGGCTTATGAGCGTTGGGAAATACTGGAAGAAAAATGACCTATATTGAATTCCCATCTAAAAATATAAAAGCAACACAGCAATTCTTCACAACTGTTTTCAGCTGGAAATTTATAAACTATGGTTCTGAGTACACCTCTTTTTCAAGCAGCGATATTAATGGCGGATTTTTTAAATCTGACTTATCAATGTCTACAGAAAATGGCTGCGCCCTTATTGTTCTCTATAGTAAAGACCTGGAACAAACCCAGACAAAAATTTTTAATGCCGGTGGTTCAATTTTAAAACCTATATTTTCATTTCCCGGCGGACGACGTTTTCATTTTGCTGATCCCAATGGTAATGAATATGCGGTCTGGTCTGATTTGGGTACAAAATAAAATTATAACCAATGACATTTAATTATTTAATATAAAAAATATGCGCAACCTCTATCAACAAGCAAAAAACTGCTTTCTATTAGCTGACCCTGATGAAAAAATTGCACTAACTTATCAGACAGCAGAACAATGGCAGGCGGCTCAGTTATGCTGGACTGAAGGGGAAGCACCAGAAATTCTAAATGAGCCAGGACATCTGGATAAACCAGAAATAGTTATGCCCCGAGACCTGCCCAAACGGAATATTAAATCTGACAAAGGCCGAGCCGCACTAATCCATGCACTGGCTCATATTGAACTGACAGCAATTAATCTGGCATGGGATTCAGTTTATCGTTATCGAGACATGCCAAAAGAGTATTATAATGATTGGGTGCAGTGCGCCAGGGAAGAAGCCGGGCATTTCAATTTACTACGCCATCGCCTACGTGAGATGGGTTATGATTATGGCAACTTCTCTGCCCACAATGAACTCTGGAAAATGGCAGTTACTACAGCCGATGATCTAATGGATCGAATGGGGATTATTCATCGCGTATTCGAAGCAAGGGCTCTGGATGTAGTGCCTAATACATTACAAAAATTCAAAGATCTAAATGACAGCTCAATGGTAAATGCACTTACCACAATTTGTAATGATGAGATTGGTCATGTAAGCGCAGGTACTCGCTGGTTTCATTACCGTTGTGAACAGGAACAACTGGATCCAGACACTACCTTTTTTAAATTATTAGAAAAATATATGAAAGGACCATTAACAGGCCCATTCAATCATGAAGCTCGATTAAAAACGGGCTTTAGTGAAAACGAACTGGATTATCTGGAAAGAAATTCACTTAAAAGAAATATAAAAAACTGATCATGTTAAAAAATCCACCATAAATTAAAACTTGAAGAACATCGCTAACAACTAAAAATAATTAATGTTAGCATTTATCTCCTTTCTCTTTATTTAGATATTTAACTGGTTTATGAACTTAATAAAATTAATCACTACAATCCTAATCGGTCTTCTACCCTTTATTTGTCTGGCTGATACAGCACAAACCCAAAGCACTAATGCAGACACTGGTGCTATAACCTGGGAAACACATGCTAATGGTGTCACGTTTTCTTTAACACAAATTCTGCCAGATCAGGCACGAGCTTTTTATATTAATCGTGGTTTTACAATGCAGCAAATAGAACCTTATGCGACTTCATGTATCTATATGACTGTTTTACGCAATGATAAGGCTGCTGATGTTATTCATTTTTTTCTTCAGGACTGGTCTATTGTGAAAAGAAAAAATTCTCATCCACCAGTAAAAACCAGCGACTGGCTAGAAAAATTAAAAAAAACTGGCGCAACAAAATCCGCTTTAATTGCATTTCGCTGGGCACAGTTTCCAGACGAGCAATCATATGAACCCGGTGGAGACTGGAATCAGGGCATGATGACAACAGACTTATCTGCTGGCAGTAAATTTGATGTTATCGCCCGTTGGGATATGAATAATAAAAATTATGAAGAGGTTTTACATAATGTCCATTGTGCAAAATAAATTACTTATAATTCTGCTCACGTCTATATTTATGTTGTTAGTAACAAAAATTTCTGTAGCAGAATCACCTCCACTGACCCATGGCTTAACCTCTCTTAAAAAAACCTTTGCTGCACCTGAACTTCGGCTAAAAAACATGGATGAAGAAATCATCGATATCAAAGACATGAAGGGGCAGGTTATTGTCATTAATTTCTGGGCAACCTGGTGCCCACCCTGCCGTCGAGAAATGAGTTCTCTGGAACGATTACACCAGAAAACTATTAATAGAAACGTTACCGTATTAGCCGTTAATGTCGGTGAAGATATTGATACGGTTTTTTCTTTTTTTGGCACAGTTGATCCTGCACCCACTTTTCCTATTGTTTTCGATCACGATTCTGATGCTGCAACTAAGTGGAAAATAAAAGGTCTTCCAACCACCTATATCGTAGATGCTGATGGTGTTGTTATTTACCGAGCTATTGGTGGTCGAGAATTTGATCACCCAGAATTAATGCGTAAAGTTGTAACTTTGCATATGAAACATTAAGTAAGAAGATAAATACAGGATTTTAAATGTCAGATTTATTTAACGAAAAAGCAACCGACTGGGATGCAGGAGATGTGGTTCAAAGACTTTCTTCTGCTATTGGAAAGGCAATTATTGAACAAACATCTTTAAATAATTCAATGCACGTAATGGATTTTGGTGCAGGTACAGGATTAATCTGTTCTCATATTGCACCTCTGGTAAACAAAATTACTGCGCTTGATATCTCTCAGGCTATGCTAAATAAGCTTGTTGAAAAACCTGAACTCCAGGGCAAAGTAGACACTGTTTGTCAGAATATTATTGATAAACCTCTGGGCATTCAATTTGATTTAATTGTAAGTGCAATGGCCATGCATCATGTAGAATTCACAGATAAACTTATCCAGAAATTTTCAGAACATTTAAAATCAGGCGCTCAGATTGCTTTAGCTGATCTCGATAAAGAAGACGGAAGTTTTCACCCAGCAGATGTTAAAGGTGTCTTTCATAACGGATTTAAGCGCAGCAAACTACAGGGCATATTAGAAAACCATGGGTTTATAGATATAAGTTTTCTAACTGCTATTACTATAAATAAAGAACAAAAAACTTATCCTGTATTTTTAGTTGTGGCGACAAAAAAATAAACTTAACTTAAAGCAAACATACATTATGAGCACAGAACAAACTTTACAGACACGCAGTGAATCTAAATGTGAATTATGCGCTGCTACAAAAAATCCTGGCGTATATAAAATCCCACCTGATTCAAATGATAACGCTGATGAGTGCATACTTATTTGTGAAACCTGTCGCGAGCAAATAGACAATCCAGAAAAAGTTGATATCAACCACTGGCGCTGCCTTAACGATAGCATGTGGAGTCAGATTCCTGCAGTACAGGTAATGGCATGGCGTATGCTAACTCGATTAAGCAGCGAGGGCTGGCCTCAGGATCTGCTTGATATGCTTTATTTAGATGATGAAACTCTAAGTTGGGCACAAGCCTCAGGCGAAGGCAGCAATGAAGAAGAGGCTATTAAACATCTGGATAGTAATGGCACAGTGCTTGAAGCGGGGGATACTGTTACTCTTATTAAAGACTTAAATGTAAAGGGTGCTAATTTTACTGCCAAGCGTGGTACGGCTGTGCGTGGGATTTCTCTGGTTGCTGATAATGCTGAGCATATTGAGGGTAGGGTGGAGGGTCAGCGGATTGTTATTTTGACTAAATTTGTTAAGAAGTCTGGTTGATTTTATTTTATCTGAGAGTTTTTTATTTTTTTAACTTTGTGGTTTCGCCTGTTGGCGACTCACTTTTCTTACTACAGCCTAAGAAAAGTAAGCAAAA
>CAZFUY010000095.1:0-7509 GCA_964522445.1 uncultured Thiotrichaceae bacterium
CATGACAAGCATACTATTAGTTTCATATATTGGGACAACGCACTGGTTTTTCAAGAAAATTTCAGGTATTCTTCCGCCCCTCGACGCGATGCGCTGAACCTGGAGAGGTGGCAGAGTGGTCGAATGCACCGGTCTTGAAAACCGGCGTCGGTTTATCCCGACCCAGGGTTCGAATCCCTGCCTCTCCGCCATATTAATGAAGCCACCCAGCAGGGTGGCTTTTTTTATGACGTTATAGCTAAATTATGAGCTTTAAAATAAAGAATCTGGTAATTGGTTGATTTTTTTGTTAATTTTACACGCTTGTATGAAATTAAATGAGTTTCTGGAGAAAAAGTACTATGCCTGAATTATTCTCAATAGAGTGGGCCCAAAAGTACAGAGAAATTTGGAACAGTAATGAAGGGATTGCCGATGAGCTTGGTCAAGTCGGTTTTAATTCTATTGTTGCCTTTGGCATGATTGAGGAGGAAGAGCCTCGTTGTGTATTGACCATATCTAATGGACAGCTTATTTCAGCCGCACCATCCAGGGGTGAAAAAATTAACTGGGATTTGAGGGCGGATGCTGAATATTGGAAGCATTTAATGGAAAAACCTCCGGGATTAATGAGGCTTGGTCTGGCTTATACCTCTCGAAAGTTAAAGTTCAAAAGAGGGGATTATGCGGCAATGATTAAAGACCCAAGATTATCAGGAGCATTTGTAAAGTGTTTTGCTTTAATGGGTAAGGCATTAGTATAAAATAAATACTGATATAAATAGATTGGTTTTAAAAAAAGTGAGCATATGCTCGCTTTTTTTATGTATAGGATATAAAGGAGTGGCAATGTTTAAGAAAATTTAAATTTCTGAATAAGCTGTTTCATGTTTCTAAGTTGTTTTTTATCATGTCTGGATCTAAATCTTAAATTAATATAAATATTTGTAATTAGATTGGTAATGGCTTTGTTATGTGAAAATCTTTCATTAATGCGATTAGCAAAATCAACAGGACCTTCATGTGGCTCTCGTAACAGGCCGTGTCTGGAAAGTTTTTTACAGAAATTCTCATATTCTCTTTGAACTGGGTCTGGTGTTTTTCCAGAAAGAGGTTTAAAAATAAACCACAAAATAATAGCAGTGGTGATAGTGAATATAGTTATGAGCAAATACGCCATATCATAATAATTAACTTTCTTATTTAAAACAGAAGATAAAAGTTTTTGCTGTAACTCAGGCCCATAACCAATAACCCATTGCTTCCAGCTATTGTCTATGGCATCCCAGTAGAATTTTAATTTTTTAAGTGTTCCTGTATCCAGTTGCATATAAAGTGGCCTGTAACCGTCTTCTTTCAAGGCCGCATCAAGATTTTTCTCTATACGTTCTGGAGCAATGGCTGCGGTGGGATCTATACGTAACCAGCCGCGATCTTTTATCCATACTTCTGACCAGGCATGTGCATCACTTTGGCTGACAGTTAGATAATTATTGAGAGGGTTCATAGTGCCTCCCTGATAACCAAGAACAACTCTTGCAGGAATTCCAGCAGCTCGCATAAGCAAAGTAAAACTACTGGCATAGTGTTCACAGAATCCACGTTGGCTATTAAATAAAAATTGATCCACCGGGTGAGAGCCTGGCGTTAGGGGAGGTTGTAATGTATAAACAAAATTCTCCTGATTGTATTTTCTTAATGCGTGATTAACTATATCGACAGGACTATAAAATTTTTTACGCCATTTTTTTCCTAATGCTATTGTTTCTGGATTAGAGTTTTTCGGGAATTTTAAACCTGCATTTTTTTCCCAGGCAGATAATTTCCGTCCTGTTCTGTAATTTAAATAGGATTTAACAGTGTATTGATATAAAGATTCAATTTTGTTTTCAGAGCGTAATAAGAAGTTTGCATTATAAATACTTTTCTTGGGCGCTTCAGCTGGCATATCCAGAGCGAATAACCATTTCTTGCTATGAGGCTCAAGGGTAATAGTGTATTCAATGGCTTTGCCTGAAATTTCTAAAGTTGGTTGAGGATTTAGATTTGTGCTACCTTGCTGCCAGGTTTTTCCATCAAAATCCCACAGTACTAGGGCACGCCAGTATAATTTATTTTGATCGGGTAGATTGCTTTTAAATTTAACTCGGAATGCCAGAGCATTAGATTGTATTAACTGTGAAATATTACCTGGTGACATGATATCACTTAAGCCTGTTTTTGATGTTTTTGCATCATCGGGAAGGCTCCATAATGGACCTGGTATTCTGGGAAATAATATAAATAGTACCAGCATAAGAGGCAGTGCCTGAGCGACCATCTTTGTTGATGTTTTGAATTTATCTTTGAGGCTAATATTTGCTGTATTTTGATTAATGCTAATCATACTCATGACAAGTAATATGATAGTGATAAACATTAAAATGACAGTAGGTATGCTTTGTGAAAATAAAAAATTTGTAACAATAATAAAAAAACTTAGTGAGATTAAAAGCATATAATCTCGTTGCTTCTGGCTTTCCAGTAATTTAACGCAAAGCAGAAAAGAAAGAATGGCTGTACCGGCTGTTTTGCCAAATAATGTACCGTATTGAATAACTGTGCCAATAGATGCAAATGTTACTAATACAAAAAGCACCCACTTTCTGGGAAGCCGCTCAGGTTTTTTTATGGCTGATAATCGCCATATAAATAGAGCTAAAAAAGTCCACGGCATCCAGAAAGGAAGGCGTGGAATATGTGGTATTAATACCAGAGCTAAAGGAAAAATAACCCAGAATACAGGATCTTTTTCAATATATTTTAGTTTTTTAATCATTTATTTTTTGAGCCAAATAAAGCCAGGCTTTTTAAACAATTATGGCGATGCTGTAAGCCACTAGCAGGTAGTATTTTTTTGTCAGGAATATTCAGACCATATTTTATACCCTTATTTTCTGCATCAATAACCCAACGACAGAGCACAGACAGGCGCTTTTCTATATCCATATTTTCAGCCAGCCTGTACCAGCTCAACCAGATTTCATTTCCTGTTTCAGTGTGAAAATTCTTTGTTTGTAATTTGCCTGTTTTAGCAATAGCTTTCCAGGCCAGATGTTTAGGTGGGTCGCCTTTTTGATATTCACGAATACCAGCAAAGTCATCGTAACCTGTTTGCTCTGCAGATAATAATCCGTTTTGTTGGCCATTGTATTCAAATCGTAAAGCTTGTGTGTCTGGTTCAGGGTAAACCAGACAATGTGCGTCTAAATTAATCCATGACCATGCGTGAAATAAACCTAATGGAAACTCAGTATAAACTTTGGTGCGTTCCATAAATAAATAACCGCGCTTAGTTGTTGTTACAGGTAGATTGATCAGGGTTTCATGCTGGTCTGCTCTTAAATTGGCACAGCATGGTGTTTTTTTATTACCGGGAAATAGAATGCTTAAATGTTGATGTTTATTTTTTGATTGCAACCGTAAGGGGAATAAAGCTGTTTGACCTGCAAATACGGCTTTGCTGGATAAAGCTGTAATCTTTAGATGATTTAGATTCTGGTGAGTATGAATCATGCCGAGAAAACCAATACTACCGAGTAAAAAAGTAAGCATAAAACCAGAGCTGTTTTCGTAATTTATTGCCCCTGTTAAAATAACCAGAAGAACAATAAAAAAAACGATGCCATTGCGCGTAGGTAAAATATATAAACGATGGCGGGTAATAGTGGTTTCAATATTGGTTTCAGGTAAACGCTTAACCGCCCATCGTTCAATAAATCTGGCTAGAAAATTGGGAAGCAAGGGTAAATCATGTGCCATTTATACTGGAACCTGTTTGATTAAATTAGTAATTAAATTATCAATAGATTCATCCTGATGATCTGGGTTTGCCTGTAAACGATGAGCTGCGACTGAAGGCATAACCTGTTGAATGTCCTCTGGCAGGACATGATCTCGACCCTGTAATAAAGCCCATGCCTGAGCGCATTTCTGCAAAGCCAGACCCGCACGAGGAGATAAGCCGGTGGCAAACCAGGGGGATAATCGGCTGCTTTGTATAAGTGCAAGTAAGTAATCGATTATTGCTTTTGATGTATGCACCTGATCAACTGATTTTTGAAATTCAGTTAATTTTTCGGCAGTTATTATTGCATTAATATTTTTAATTTCCTGTCGTCGATCTTTTCCTTCCAGCAGCAAGCGTTCAGCTTTCTGATCTGGGTAGCCCATTTCTATGCGCATTAAAAATCGATCAAGCTGTGATTCTGGTAGAGGAAAAGTGCCAACCTGTTCGGTAGGATTTTGTGTGGCAATAACAAAAAAAGGTTCAGGTAAAGTTCGCGTTTTTCCATCCTGAGTAACCTGATGTTCTTCCATTGCTTCTAAAAGAGCACTTTGTGTTTTAGGTGTTGCTCGATTTATTTCGTCTGCTAATAGAGTTTGGGTAAAAACAGGGCCGGGATGAAAATTAAACTGATTATTAGCCATGTCATAAATAGAAACGCCTAACACATCTGCAGGTAATAAATCGCTGGTAAATTGTACGCGCTGAAAATTAAGGCCAAATGTTTTTGCAATTGTCAGAGCCAGAGTAGTTTTTCCTACGCCGGGAAGGTCTTCAATTAATAAATGACCGTTAGCTAATAAGCAGGTCATGGCCAGTTGGATCTGGCGTTGTTTGCCAAGAATAATTTGAGAAATATTATTAGATGCTAATTGAAGAGATTGCTGAATCACATCAATATTTATATGAGTCTGGTTTGTCATACAGATTTATCTCGATTTGTTTTCACTGGTTGATGGAATAATTATAGATGAATAACAAAAATATGAAATTGAGTGGTTGTTCTTTAGTAGAGGCGTTGAGTTACCAGAAAGATATCACTCTACTACCTGAAAAATTATGAAATATTAAGGTCAGATTAAGGCAAACCAGAAGGGCAGTGTTATCAGACTTAGTAATGTAGTTGCTGTGACTGCTGCGGCATAAATGCCGGTGTTAAGGCCGTATTTATCACATACCACCACTCCCAGTGCCATGCTGGGCATAGCCGCTTCTAAAATAACGGCGATGCGTAAATCACCTTCTATATGCAGTGCGAGGCTAACAGCCATTACAATCAATGGCATAAAAAATAATTGAATAAAGATGGCAGGGATAACATTTAACAGGTGTTTAGTCTCGCTAAATCCCTGTTTAAGTGCCAGCCCAATAGCAAATAGCATAACAGGTACTACAACTGCCCCCATCATAGAAGTCAGGTCTATAAGCCAGCTATTGGCTGGAATGTTAAATAGATTTAGTGATGTCGCAATTAATGCTGCCCATAAAGGGGGGACTCTAATAAGTAGAGAAACAGGATGTGGCTTTTCTTTTCCTCCACCATAGTGAGCCGACATAAGAATACCAATCGTTAGTAGTAGTGGTGTACAGGCAAATAAATCATATTGTAGGGCAACAGGTCCGGCCCAGTCGCCCAATGTATTTACCAGCAAAGGATAGCCAAGGTATGTTGCATTAGGAAAGCTTGCCGCCAGTAAAACGGCTCCCGTTATTTTAGGGGTAGTGTTGCAGCGTTTACAGATAAGCCAGCTAAGCAGTAGCGCGGAAAGAACACCACAGCCAGCTGCTGCTGCAATCTTAATAGAATCCAGTCCCAGATCTGCCTGCCAGAGTACGTTAAAAACCAGTGCGGGCAGAAAAATATAATAAACAGTATCGGTTAATACTTTGCGCACAACAGCACTATCTGTTCTGGCTGGGTTAAAGCTCGACCATAATAATCCAAGGCCAATAAGGGCGAACATGTGCAGTAGCGTGTAGATCATAAAGTATTGATTCTTTTGGGTGATTTCTATGACTTGTGACTATACTCAGGAGTAAATATCTTGAGACTAAAACTTAATTTGCATCTAAATACAGTGCCTTATATAAAGTCAGATGAAAACATACAGATGGATAATATTCCAGCGATACCTGATATCGCCAGACGTTTTCTTTTGCTTTATAAACAGGAAAAAATAGAAGAGCAGGATATTTTACTGCTGCAGACAGATTATCCTGAATTTTTTAGCTCTCTGCTATCGGTTATTAATTCTGATCATTTTAACCTGACAACAAAAGTTAAGTCAGTTTTTCAGGCTATTGAGTTATCCGGCCTTGAACGAATATGTAACCTTATGCTTTGTCTGGTTATGTATAGAGCATTTAACAGAGTAAAAATACGAGGTGTTGATCTTAATGAGTTTTGGGAAGATTCTCTGCGTCGAGCTGTTAGTGCAAAAATGATTGGTGGGTTGATTGGTTTAGATGCCAGTCAATGTTTTACAGCGGGTTTTTTGCAGGATCTGGGGTTTTTATTGCTGTTTTTATTAAGTCCGGCCAAAGGTGCTCTGTGGTCTGAATTTAGAAAAAGAGAACCAGAAGCGCGCTACAGTATGGAAGATAATATATTTAATTTAAATCATGATCATGCAATTGAAATGCTATGTAACAAGTGGCAATTACCGGAAGCTATTTCGGTATCGATGTTTTCACATCATTCAATTGAAAAAAATGATTTAAGAACACTGCATTCACAACTGGCCTGTGTTCTTTATTGTGCAGACTGGATGACATCTGTGTATAGCGCACAGGATAAAAGTTTTGTCATTAATCGTTGTCGCCAGATTTTATCAGAAACTTTTGAAATGGAATCCTATAGAACAGAAGAATTTCTGGCCGCTATGCCTGATGAAATTAATCTGACTGCACAGGCTTTAGGTATAAAAATTAAACAACACATTGAATTTTCACATGTGTTGTCAGAAGCTAATATAAAACTTTCTGAAGACAATAATAATTTTCAGGAATTAATGTTTCGACTTGAACAGGCGTTAGAAGAAAGAGATAAACTGGCAGCTGAGTTAAATAGAGAGCTGAGTCTGGCCAGAGAAATCCAGAAAAGCCTGTTACCTCCAGATATGGGGGATAATTTTCCTGTTGTAGGCATTAATATTTCTGCAAGAGATTTGTCCGGTGATTTTTATGATTATTTTTTACTGGATGATGGTCGAATATATTTTAATTTGGGGGATGTATCTGGTAAAGGTGTCAATGCAGCTTTATTAATGGCAAAAACCAGCAGCTTGTTTCGCTGTCTTGGGAAAACGCTTGATAAACCAGGAGAGCTATTAGCGCAAATAAATACAGAACTATGTGAAACATCGATACACGGTATGTTTGTAACAATGGTTGCTGGTTTATATGACCCTGAAACAAAAGAATTAAAAATAGTAAATGCAGGCAACCCTCCTGCGCTGTTATTTTCTCCTGAAGGTTTAGCCAGAGAAATAGAAGCAAAAGCACCACCATTAGGTGTGTTAACAGAAGCAATATTTCCTGAAGTAGATATTAAGCTTGGGAATGACAGCCTTTATATTTTTTCAGATGGTGTAACTGAAGGTTTTATTGCTAAAGGGCAAATGCTGGGTCTGAGTGGTTTATTTAAAATACTGGCAACAATGGATAAAGCCATTAAGCCTGCTAAAAGACTGGAAGTAATAACA